>SLHT01000289.1 GCA_007136055.1 Syntrophomonadaceae bacterium | reverse complement strand
ATCCCAAGCACGGTAATAAATATTCCAAAAAACATTATACTCCCGGGCATATCGGGCATCGGCTCGCCGGTAGCAGGAACAGCTGAGGCGGCAAATAACTGATAATAATATTTATACATCTTTTATTTTTCCACCTTATGCTATAATTTTTCTCTTACAGATTCGACATTTAACTGCTTCAATCACTCCGCAAGCTTTTATTTATAGATTTCAATGATTATATCGTGAACTTCAGGCGGGACCAGGCTGCTGATGTCACCACCCAGGGCGGCAATTTCTTTAACTATACTGGAGCTCAGGTAAGAGTATTTGCTGTTGGTCATCATAAACAATGTTTCAATTGCCGGGTTCAACTTTTGATTGACCAGGGCCATCTGAAATTCAAATTCAAAATCAGAAATGGCTCGAAGACCCTTAACAATAATATCTATTTTTTTCTGCTCTGCATAATCGATCAATAAACCCTTGTAATAATCGACCTCGACATTGGGGTATGGTTCCGTCACCAATTTGAGCATCTCTACTCTTTTTTCAATATTGTAGCTTGCCACTTTCCGGGGATTCTCAAGAACTGCAACTATCAAGTGGTCCATTATCTTGCTTGATCTGATAATAATATCGAGATGCCCCTTGGTAACCGGATCAAAACTTCCTGGATAGATAGCTATTGTCAAAATATTGCCCCCTTTTACAGTTTCGGTTTTTAGGCTATAAAATATTTTTCTCTATAAAACAGCTATAACCTGCTTTAAAACAATTAAAATATACCTTGTTTGATAGTTCTTGATGTGCTACAATAAAACGCGTGACAATACAGGTGCCGGGAGGGTTGTAAAATGGCTAAAGTTTGCATTATTTGCAGTAAAAGTAAAGCTACTGGTTTTCAAATCAGTCACTCCAACATGAAGACAAAGCGAAAGTGGCGTCCAAACATCCAAAAAATTAAGATCATGCATAATGGATCCCCCCGGAGGTTAAACGTTTGCAGCCGCTGTATTAAAGCCGGCAAAATTAAAAGAGCAATCTAATAAATCGCAAATTAAACCCAAATATTATCAGTGTAGAATTGTGAAGGGAGCAGGCTAATTAACCGGCTCCCTTCTTTTATTTCAGTCAATACTGAGCTTTATTACCTTAGTCGCGATCGAGGAAATACTTTTTGCACTCGTAAACCATATCAGCAATTTCACGCTTGGGCAAATAAGTATTGATCGGCTCAAAATGCTGGGTGCACAAGCGGATGCCGGAGTAAGCTTTTGATGCAGCTTCATCTTTCAGGGTGCCTGCAATTACCTCTTTAGCCCAGCCCTCCATCTTCGGAACCATTTCATGGATAAAGACCCTGGTCATACTCATAGCCATTTTGGACTCTTCGCTTTCACCCTGGGCCAGCATTTTTTTCGCTCTTAAAAGACCGCTTTCAGCCGCAAATATTTCCATAGCCATATCGGCGAGAGTGCAGAGGATTTCCTGCTCATTGGTCAGATCCTGACCGTATGTCTGCGCGGCATTTCCAGCCGCCAGTAAAAAGAGTGTTTTCATGTTGTTCAAATAATATTCCTCTTTTTCCGGAGTTCCTTCAGGAACTTCAGCCTCTTTAAGTTTGCCGAGGGTCCCGCCAAGGCCCATCACAGATTCCATGAAGGGGACTTCCTGCTTCATAGCTTTGCGCAGCAGGGTTCCCGGGATAAGCATCCTGTTTACTTCATTTGTGCCTTCAAAGATACGGTTGATCCGGCTGTCCCGGTAGGAACGTTCTGCCGGGTACTCCTGGCTGTAACCGTAACCACCAAATATTTGAACCCCTTCATCGGCAATGTAGTCCATTGCTTCGGAACACCAAACCTTGGAAATAGAACATTCAATAGCATATTCCTGAATTGCCTGCACAATATCCGAGCTTTCAGCACCGCTTTCCTTTACTTCTTCCAGTTTTTCTTCAATCATGCCGCCAACGCGGTAGACCAGGCTTTCCATAATGTAAGTAAGCATAGCCATATTGGCGATTTTATTCTTGATCGCATTAAACTGGGCAATCGGCTGTTTGAACTGGACTCTCTGGAGCGCATATTCGGAAGAAAACTCAATAACCTTTTTGCTTCCACCAACGCATCCGGCTCCCAGCTTAAAGCGGCCGATGTTGAGAATATTAAAAGCAACCTGGTGACCTTTTCCTTCATTCCAGAGCATATTCTCTACCGGCACCCGGGCATTATCAAAAATAACGCTGGTGGTCGATGATCCTTTAATACCCATCTTCTTTTCTTCAGGATCTATTGATACACCTTCAGTATCGGCTTCAACAATAAATGCGGTAAACCTTTCACCGTCAATTTTAGCATAAGTAACAATGACATCGGCCCATGATCCATTGGTGATATACTGCTTGGCACCGGTTAAGAGATAATGTTTTCCATCATCACTTAAAACAGCCTTGGTTTTGCAGTTTAAAGCATCGGAACCTGCTTCGGGTTCAGTTAATGCATAAGCTGCAATCTTCTCACCCGAAGCCAAACCGGGAAGATATTTTTTCTTTTGCTCTTCGTTGCCGAAATATACAATAGGCAGAGTGCCGATGCCTGTGTGAGCGCCAAAAGGCGTAGCAAACGAACCGCCGCAAATAGAAGCGTTCTCGGTAATAATCATTGTTGTAATTTTGTCCGCTTCTTCTCCACCGTACTCTTCAGGGATATCGCTGCCTAAAAGCCCCAGTTCCCCGGCTTCGCGCAGTAATCCCAGGGTTACGCCTTCGGCCATCTCTTCAATCTCGTCAATTTTTGGTTCGACCTGGTTTTTCATAAAATCATAGCTTGTTTTCTTGATCATCATGTGAATATCATCGAATTCTTCGGGAGTAAAAACAGTGTTTTCATCCACAGGTCCAAGCAAAAATGCCCCACCTTTAATTAACTCACTCATTAAACAATCACTCCTTTTTAAAATAGTCAGACAATAAATTACTTTTATCGTTTAATATTTTCGATAGTTAAATTTCTTTCCCTGCTTTGTGAATATATTAACTTAATCTAACTGTCCGTAGATAGCTATTTTTTCTGTGAACTATAAATATTCTAACTTTCTGCAGCTATTATGCGCTTGATTCAGAGCCAGGTTTATGCTACCATATGGTACGTCATAGTAAGCCGAAGTGGCGGAACTGGCAGACGCACACGACTCAAAATCGTGCGCCCCCGGGCATGTGGGTTCGACTCCCACCTTCGGCACCAGGAAGGCTGCTCCAATTGAGAGCAGCCTTTACCTATTCCGGTCAAGCTTATAGTTTAACTATCGCTAACGTAAAATGAAAATAAAAACAAGTTCCGGGCCATCGACACACCCGGAACTTGTAAGTACTTCTAACTAATGCTTTTGTTCATTATTCTGCCGAATCGGCAAAAGAGAAACCTTTTGCCGGTCCGGTATCTGCAGAAGTGCCGGCAATACGTGAAAGGTAATTCGAACCAAGAGTTTTAATGTGTTCATCGACACTGTCAAAATAGTTAAAGTGCTCCTGTTCGTGATCAATAATCATTTCAAACAACTTCATACTGATACTGTCACCATTTTGACGGCACACTTCCAAAAAACCGCTGTATATTTCAATAGCTTCCTCTTCCTGCTCAGCATCAAAGGAAAAAATATCTTCTACCTCCTGTCCCTTTTTAACAGGACCTGCCAGTTCAGTGGTCGGTTCACCACCTAATTCCTTGATCCTTTCAGCCAAACTTTCTGCATGTCTCATCTCATCAATTGATATAAGCTTTACATTGGCTGCCAACTCACCGTAATCTTTATCATCAAGGGTGTAATGCTGGTGCATATATTGATGTATCGCCTGCAGTTCCAGTGCTTTTGCTTTATTCAATACTTCAATCACTTTATTCTTCTTTTCTTCACGACTCATTAAATCGCCTCCTTTGTTGATTATTATTGTTAGTACTTTAGCATATTTTATCCTATATTACAATTAGACTGCTTGATCCGCTTCTGTCCTTAACCCCTTTTTCACTGAATTAAAAGGACATATTGGCGATTATATAACCGGATTGGAAGTTGTATTGCCTGATGGAGAAATATGCAATTATAGCGGGAAATCGATGCAGTGCCCCTGATTATGACTACCACACTAATAGTTCCCACCAGTATTGAAGCAATGGACAGACAATCGCTGGATACTACATGTCAATTCTTAGGCGAAAAAGAATCACCAGGAATGCGGCGTAAATTCTGATTATAGAAGTTGACGGCAACAATGCCGATCGGATCCGTGAAGACTGCCTTGATCTAAAAGAACTTTGCCTGACCATAGAGCACTGGATGCTTTTTTTGTGCCGAAGGGCCTGCAGGCCAGAATAAAATATGGTGGCACCCCGCCTGCTTATATCAGGTCTTACGGCGGCAGCACCCTGCCTTATATTGTTTAACTAGCGGCCGGGGATGCTATCTTCACAGGGCACATTAACCTGGCATTTGCCGCATATACTGTGAGCGTAGCCAAATCGGAGCCGCATCTTCCTGGTATGATCTTCAACCCTGGTATAGCAATAGCAGGCCGCTTTATCTTTACCGTCAGTTTTAATTGCACCTGATGGGCAGCGATCTACACAGACCCTACAACTTTCATCTGCAAAGAAAGAGCAGTTTTCAAAAGGACCGCCTGAGCTGCGTGGGGTTATCTTAAAAAACAAATCAGTTATTGCACTGCCAAAACGACCGGCCATGCCTTTTTCTGTAATCAGACCCCGGCTCAGTCCAAATGATCCCAGCCCGGCTGCATAAGCAATATGCCTTTCAGACCAATTACTGCTAAAGAATTCATAATCAGCCAGGTACTCCTGATCCAAAGCAGGAACAACTACTTTGCCGTCCATCTTCTCAAGTTCACCAGACAAAAATCGGCGCACTTTGCTGTTAAAATCTTCACCCATAAAACGTCCATGTAACCATTCCACCGAGGGTAGTGGGCCATCATAATTTGAACGGCGGACATGAGCACTAAATGGGAGAAAATAAGAGATAACTGTTACTGCATCAGCCAGCCATTTTTCAGGTGGTTTAAATATAGGGCCAATTACCGATTCTTTCTGATAATCTTTAAATATTGGATCGTCTGCAGCGGCAAAACCAAGCAACGGCAAATCAAATATACTTACTCCACTGGGAAGTTTATTCCCGGGATCAGTTTCAACGAAACGGTTCAAGGCATCTTGCAGCTGCTCAGGATCAGCCATGTTATGCCCCCTTAATAATATTGCTAATTTTTTAATTCAACAAATTCGGCTGCACTCCTGCATTTGCGTGTTATTTACTACTACCTGTACAACCCGCGCCGCAGTCATTGCACAGACTCTCCTCCTGCGTTATGATTAATTAATTACATACTGCTGCATAAGCTAAAATAACAGTTATTGAAACAGGTGATAACCATGCCCTGGTACTTTGCTTTATCCGGCTCTATTGCTGTTATCCTGGTCTGTATCTATAAAAAATTAAATATCGGCCTAACCATGATTTCAGGCGCTACAATTCTCGGCCTGCTGACAGGGCTTTCATTACAGGGGTTTTTGGAGGTTATAATCAACGGCCTCTGGAATGATATTACAATTATGCTGTTAATCAGCATCCTGCTGCTCGGAATCCTGGGCCACATCCTAAAAGTAACAGGCGCCCTGGAGGAAATCATTCTTAACCTTAATTCACTTGTAACTGATATACGTGTTATCGCCGCCGCTATGCCTATGCTGATCGGAATGCTTACCGTCCCCGGAGGCGCCATCCTTTCTGCCCCGCTTTGTGCTGAAGCAGGAACCCGTCTAAATATATCACCACTACGCCAGGCTGTGATCAACAACTGGTTCAGGCACGTTCTTTACTTCATGTTTCCCCTTTTCCCCAGTATGATTATCGCTTCTGAACTTTCAGGGGTCAGCCTGGGACGGTTTTTCTTGCATAACCTTCCGTTAACAATTATTGGAGCAATTTTCGGGTTCTTTTTGCTTTTTAAAGGTCTTAGAGACACTCAATCAGCAGAAAAACCGTCTTTTTCCTGGCAAAAAGCCGGGCTGTTGATTAAAAGTATCCTGCCCCTGCTGTTCATACTTGTCCTGGTGGTTTTTTTAGATATCTACTTTCCGCTTGCCCTGCTGGCGGGTATCGCCCTGGCCATGTTAAACTACCTGCCCTCAACAACACGGGGGTGCACATTATTACAGCGCCTGCGGACGATGATTCTTCCCGGGCTCAAAATCAAGGTAGCCCTGGTTATAGCCGGGATCATGCTTTACAAAGAAATGCTCACCCACACTGCAGTAATCAGTGATATGACCGACCTGGTTCTAGAACTGGGTTTGCCGATAATTTTTCTGGTTGCAGTAATTTCCTTCCTGGTAGGCATGATGACTGGTGACAACTCTGCCAGCATGGCCATCCTGATTCCGCTATTTATACCCCTGATCCCGACCGGAGGAGTAGTCACCAGTGCTTATTTCGCCTTTCTTTATGCCGGTTCGACTGCCGGTCATATTATTTCTCCAGCCCATCCCTGCTTTGCGCTGACCAAGGAGTATTATGCAGTTGAAATAAAAGATTATATCATTATGACCCTGCCCCTGCTAACTGTGGTTATGACGGCCGGCTTCCTGATTACCCTGCTTTTTGGGTATTACTAGCTCCAACCCCATCATCTAGACCCGGCGTTCAAATCATATCTCTGCATTTTAGGAGTTACAAATAGAGATCATAAATTGGCGACAAATTACTTTGCCAATTAATCTGCCTGAATAATATAACACGCGTTGTTACGCTTATATGGTTTCTGTAACTTCCATCTTCTAAGCAGGTTAGTTCAATTAAGCAGGCTCTAAAATTTTCAGATCTTTTTCCTGGTATTGAGTGCGGCAAAGAGCCCTTTGAAGCTTGCCTGAGCTGGTTTTCGGTAATGTCCCCGGTTGAACCAATATGATGTCACGAGGGGGGAAGCCCACTATGCCGATTACCTGTTCACGGATGCCTTTCCTGACCGCTTCATGATCATCGGCCCTTACTTCCGCTACGACTACAATAGTTTCTTTACGCTTAGCTCCTTCCACACCAAAAGCAATAACATTCCCCGCTCTCACTCCGTCAACAACACCGACAGACCTTTCAATATCCTCAGGGAAGATATTACGTCCTGCAATAATAATCACATCTTTAAGCCTGCCGCAGAGGATTAATTCAGGCGGGCCGTTGTCAGGGCCTTCCACAAAGTAGGCCAGATCACCGGTTTTCAGCCAGCCGTCATCGAAGAGAGATTCGTTAAGTTCGGGTCGTTTATAGTACCCCTTCATAACAGAGGTGCCCCTGATTTCTAGTTCTCCCACTTCTCTTAATCCCCTAATTTCACTTGTTCCCAGATCGCGTATACGCATCTCCAGGCCGGGAATAGGCGTTCCGAGCAGGGGAAAGCGACGGGAGCCTTCCCCTGAGTCACTAACAGGCCTGGCCACCCTTTCTGTTT
>SLHT01000035.1 GCA_007136055.1 Syntrophomonadaceae bacterium | reverse complement strand
CTGTATTCACTGCGGCAGGCAGCTGAGCTGGCAGGGCTTGATCCGAAAGTAGTAGAGCTGTTAAGCGTGCCGAAACGCACCATGGAGTTTACCTTCCCCATGCGTATGGATAACGGTCAGGTGCGGATCTTTACAGCTTATCGGGTTCACTGGTGTGATGCTCTGGGCAACTTCAAGGATGGTACCAGGTTTACAAAAAACCTGACCCTGGATGAGTTAAAAGCCCTTGCTTTATGGATGACTATCAAACACGGAGTGGGTGGTATTCCTGCCGGCGGAGGCAAAGGCGGCGTGGTAGTAGATCCCGGAGAGCTGAGCACCTGGGAACTGGAGAGGTTGTCGCGTAACTTTATGCGCCACCTGCCGATGAAAGGAGCCTGGGTGGATGTGCCCGGAGCGGATATCGGAACCAGTGAACAAACCCAGGCTTGGATGCTTGACGAATATGAACAGATTGTAGGATATCACAGTCCGGCAGCTGTTAATGATAAGCCGGCTGCCGTCAGTGGTACTGTCGGAAGTGCAGAGGCAACCGGACAGGGCGTCTACTATGTCCTCGAACAGTCCGTCAAAGACTTTGGTTTTGCTAAAGATTGCAGCGTTGCCGTGCAGGGTTTCGGAAAAGTAGGGTCGGTTTTGGCCGGGCTCCTTCATGAAGGCGGCTATAAAGTGGTAGCTGTAAGCGATATCTATGGTGGAATTTACTGTTCTGAAGGAATAGACTGTGCTGAGCTTGAAGGTCATGTGAAAAAGACAGGTAAGGTCGTCGATTTTCCGGGTACAAAACCGGTAACCAATGAGGAGCTGTTGGAACTGGATGTAGATATTCTCGTGCCTGCTGCTGTGCAAAGTGTGATCGGTGAAGAAAATGCCCCGCGAATTAAGACAAAGCTGATCATTGAAGCCGCAAACGGGCCAGTTACGCCGGCAGCAGAAAAGTATCTGCTTGATAAGGGCATTCCCGTTATCCCCGATGTACTGGCCAATGTAGGAGGAGCGACAGTCTGTCACTTTGAGCGGATCCAGGGATTAACCGATGAATACTGGGATCTGGAAAGGGTAAACGGGCAGCTAAAGGAATGGATTCTCAAAGCATATCAGAAAATGCTTTCAACAGCCAAAGAGCAAAACACTTCTTACCGCATGGCGGTATGGGTTAACGCCCTGCTTAAAATTCAAGCTTCGGTCAAGAAAAGAGGCTGGGTGTAAGATTAAAATAATCACCGGCACATTACCACCCGTTTTACAAAATAGCGAAGCGGTAATGTGCCCATATTTTTAATAAGGGGTGGTCGGGGTTGCAGAATGTTGGGTCAGCAGAAAGTGTTTTTTCCGGAACAGGTGAAATCTGGAAAGCGAAGCATAAAATTGCCGGCCAGGATACCTTTGACCGGCTTATATATTGTAAGATTATTTGATCTGCAGTAATGTCGTTTTCTTATGCCTGTCCTGATTTGCTATGTTCGGATAATTAATTATTACCAGCGGAAGATTGCTGCGGCAGGGGTTTTGTCGGGCATTTGTTCAGAATCGATAGCGTAAACTAAGCCGTTAGTAGAAAAAGTTTTAACTGTGGCCATGTTAATTAAATCTTCACCGTCCTGCTGAGGTTCTTCGAAAAGGCTGATTTCTTCACTTTCAGGATCGAAATAACCCCACTGCTGCACACCCGGAGTAACAAAAAGGTCGCTTATTCTGCCGTGGAATGCTGCGGGCAGTATTTCTAAAATATCGTTGGAGGTTTTACCAGTTCCCTTTAGCTCATGGTAGCGGTTTTTTGCGGTTTCCTGTTTTTCCTGAAAGTAGGGCTTTGCAATTTCCCAGGCCTTTTGGTGTAGTTCTTTGGCGCTGATGGTTTCGGGGTTACCCTTGATATTTTCTTCGAAAAGAAGCGGGTACTTGCTGCTTGTTTTGTAGAGTGGAATAAGATAATCTACGCAGGCTAAGATTAGGGGAGAGTTATTTGCATCCAGCAGATCCTGTATTTCCCTGTCGATGAACCTGAAAAACTTGAGCAGTCTTTCCCGCACAATACTGTCTATTTCCCCGCCGTGCCCAAAGTAAACAGCGGTACGGGCGCCTCCAGATTCCGGAACGCCGGTGTGCAATTGCAGGTATTGGGCTGGAATTTCATCGACGAATTCAGTTTCGAATTTCTTAATCAGCTTGCTTAAATCCATCTCTTCAACTGTATTTTGTGTGCCCCTTAGCAGGCGTGCATCTTTCTGGCTTAGGGCCAGGATAAAAAACTGTCCGTCGGAAGACAACAAGGCAAATAGGGGCTTGAGATGAAATGAATCCCTGACCACGTTCATTTCTTTAAACTGGATCGGTAATCTATAATACCGTGAAAACCCGTTGGAAATGAAGTAAGCCAGGCCATCGCTTTGATTTGCCCAGTAATAACTATCGTGAATAAGCTTTTTGGCAGGTTCAAGCAGGTTGTTTCTTTCAGTGGGTTCAATGCCCCGTGATTCCAACTGCTCTTCAGCGTTGGTTAGGAGATTTTTAAAGCGGGTAGAATTTTCCTTAGCCCTTTCTCTGCCCTTTACGGTGGGCATGTAGATGGAAATGCAGGGTTGCTGCTTATTCCCTTGATTTAAGAGAAGCTCTATTTCTTCTTTATTAAAACGTTCCATTTAAACGTCCTCCTTTAATAATGGCAGGTAAGAAAATAAATAACATTAAATTTGCATTTTACTTATCTGGCTTTGATTCCTGGATCAAGTTAAGGAAGAATGATAGGTTTTAAGTTATTGCAGTTGTTGCATTATTTTGCCTCGTTATTTTATTACCTTACCTTTTCTTAATTATATTATAACTGATTGACAGATAGCTTCAACCATATTTGGCTGTTCTAACAAGAAAAAGTCCTCTAATGGAAGGGGTATTGATGACAGCCAGGCAGAGCATGGTACAGATAGCGCCCTGGAGAGTCTGAACCGGTTTAGTTTTTTGGCAACAAGAAGCTGGAAATCGGGTTATTTTCCCGAGGGCGCAAAAGAGACTACCGGTATGAACATGACAGAAACTATTTTTAATTTAAAAGGACACCTGCTATGGCTGCGCTGTAAGATGTAAAGGGGTTGTGGAGGTGCCCGGGGTAATTGATCCTCCGGATGATGGCCATGAATATAAGACCTGTGCTGTCCCGGCTTCATACTGCAGCGTTAAAAGCTTGCAGATGGAATGGGAGGGCGGCAACCCTGCTGAGGCCAATTTAAAAGGTTTTCACACCTGATTGGTTGATCAAGTAACAGAATATTGGTATAGTTTATAAAAAGGGTGGAGGTTTAAAACTATGGAAAAGATTTTGTTAGCGGTCGATGGTTCTGAATATACTGGAAAAGTGGTGGAGAAGGGCTTGGCTTTAGCAGAGGGCCTAAATGCGGAAGTAACTATTGCTACTGTTGTCGGTGAGTATGTCTTTAGTCCCCGTGTTAGTTTGCAGTTTTCTGATGACAACTGGGATAGGATCAATAAGCATCTGAAAAAGGAAGCTGAAGAACTAGTTGAGGAGGCGGCGAAGCCTTTCAGGGACAGGGGTCTGCATGTTATAACCAAAGCAGTAATCGGGCACCAGGCCCCTGCTGATGCAATCTGTAAACTGGCCGGAGAAGGTGAGTTTGATCTAATTGTTCTTGGAAGCCGTGGCCTGCGGGGTATTAAAGAAATGTTTTTAGGCAGCGTTAGCAATAAAGTAGTTCATATGGGCTGTACAAGCGTCCTGGTAGTGAAGTAAAATCGGCAAAATATATTAACTATCATAAAGGAGTGAGTACAATTGTACCAGATTTTGCTGGCAATTGACGGTTCGGAGCATTCGGAAAAAGTAATTGATGAAACGATTACGATTGCAAAAGCTTTAGGGGCGGAAGTAACTGTTCTTAATGTTACAGGTGAATATGATTTTAAAAGCCGGATCAGTATTCATATGTCTGATGAATACTGGGAGCAGATTAGACAAAACATGAAAGCTGAAGGAGAAAAAGTTGTAGGGCAAGCTGCCGAGAGATTGAAGGAAAAAGGGATCAAGACAAATACAGAAGTGCTGGTTGGTAAACAAGCTCCTGCAGACGGAATTTGTAAAATGGCTGACAAGGGGCCTTATAACCTGGTAATTTTAGGCAGTCATCGTTTGAGGGGAATCTCAGAGGCTTTTCTGGGCAGTGTGAGCAATAAGGTCGCTCACTGTACCGAAAAAAATGTATTAATTGTTAAATAGCAAATAAATCGCTTCTGCGTTTATGTAAATAGATATTCTTACAAAAAGAGAGGCCTGCGCTCCCTGTCTTGAAAGGTAACGCAGGCCTCTCTTTTAGACCGGCAGCTGTTTCCTGCTGCCTGAATAGCTATCGATCTGTTTTTATGCTTCTTTATCAGAGTGAGGATCGATTCCTTCACTAATGGAACTATTGACTTCCTGCATAAACTGGCTAAACTCGTTCTGGGCTTTGGCATATGCCTGGATAGTCAGGTTAGTGTCCATTTTGCTTTTTAAGTCGTTAAACTGCTGAATTTGATCCTCGCTGGGCTGTACTCCCGACTGTTGGGCAAATTGAATTTGCTGTTGAAGTTCCTGAACTTCTTTGATCATTTGATTCGCCTCTGAATCTGACTGCATGTTTTCAGAAACTCTTTCCAGTTCCTGGTATTGCTCAGTTTTGCGAATTTCCTGGCCTAATTCTTTTGCTTTCTCAATTACACTCATTAAAAATACCTCCTGAAATTAAAGTCTTATCAACCCTTCTTTATTTTGCCCTGCGATTCCTTCATCGTCTTTTAATTAGTTCGCAGATTATTGCTGCCTAGGTATTCCTGGGGACATATCTTTGTAGGAATGGCAAATTTTAATGTTGAATTAGTTGTTGACTGGGGACAGCGGTTTAACCTGACAACCGCAGGGAGGGCTGCCTGCCATAATAAAGCAAAGGATTGCAAAAATTAATCCCTTCTTCCGGATTTGCAGTCAAAGAAAACGAGGGGCACTGTCCGATGGAGACATCACCGGAAAAGCTTAACTCCATTCTGTTGGACTTCTTAGAGGCGGAAGAGTTGCCAAAGACATTTGCTTACCTACATCAGAGAGTGAAGGCTTTCATAGAAAGGCCGGTATAAAACTAGACTACATGCGGCGACAGTTTAATACCTCTATCTTTTATTATATAACCTCCAACTTTTTGCCGATCTTTATAAAAGCGGAAACAGCCTTGTCAAGATGATGCTTTTCATGGGCGGCAGAGAGTTGAACCCTGATACGAGCTTTTCCTTTCGGCACAACCGGATAAGCAAAACCGATTACGTAAATGCCTTCCTTAAGTATCATGTCGGCCATTTTCAGGGCCAGTCGTTCATCGTATAGCATGATCGGTACAATCGCGGTATCACCCGGAACAATAGTAAAACCGGCGTCAATTATTTTTTGCCGGAAGTAAGCGGCATTATTCGTAACCTTATCCTGCAGTTCAGTAGATCCAACAAGCATTTCCAGAACTTTCAGGGTCCCCCCGACTATGGCCGGGGCCAGTGAGTTGGAGAAGAGGTAAGGCCGTGAGCGTTGGCGCAGCATTTCAATTAGTTCTTTACGGCCCGAAGTGCAACCGCCCATTGCCCCACCGAGAGCTTTGCCGAATGTAGTGGTGATTAAGTCAATTTTTCCTTCCAAACCGAATTGCTCAAAGGTGCCGCGCCCTGTTTTCCCGATATAGCCGGTAGCGTGACTGTCATCAACCATAACCAGGGCGTCATATTGTTTAGCCAGCTTACAGATATCAGGAAGTTTGGCGATATCCCCGTCCATGGAAAAAACACCGTCGGTTGCGATGATGCGGTATTTAGCTGACTGGGCTTTTATTAAGCAGTCTTTCAATTCTTCCATGTCGGAATGGCGGTAACGAAACCGTTCTGCCTTGCAGAGTCTAACACCGTCGATAATTGAAGCATGGTTAAGTTCATCGGAAATAATAGCGCTTTCTGCTCCAAGCAGCGGTTCGAATATTCCTCCGTTAGCGTCGAAGCAAGCGGCGTAGAGGATGGTATCTTCTGTATGTAAAAATGCGGAAACTTCTTTTTCAAGTTCCTTGTGAATCTGCTGAGTCCCGCAGATGAAGCGGACAGAGGAAAGGCCGTAGCCCCAATTATCCATTGTTTCCTGTGCCGCTTTGATTACTGCCGGGTGATTCGATAAGCCCAGATAATTATTTGCGCAAAAATTTAATACCTCTGCTCCGGTTGATACTTTTATTTCTGACGACTGGGGGCTGTTAATAATGCGCTCCTGTTTAAACAGCCCCTGTTCCTGAAGTTCGGTAAATTGTCCCTTAAAGTCTTTTATAATTTGTTTGGACATATGCACGGCCTCCGTTATATTGGTAGTCAGAGGATAGAGGTTAGAAACCGGAAGAGAAAAGTCGAAAACCTAAAACCTCTGCAGTCAAATCTAACTTCGAATAATTTTGTTATAAGGCAGCCCATCAAGGTTGTTTTCAGGCGAAAAGATAGACTTAGCTTACCTGATTAAGTTTTGCACTTAGTACCCTGAGCATATCCTCAGTCATCATTTCCAGGTCATACTGCGGGTTCCAGCCCCATTCGGCCCGCGCTGCTGAATCGTCGAGTGAATTTGGCCAGCTGTCGGCGATGGCCTGCCTGACCGGGTCGATTTCATAGTCGATCTTAAAATCTGGTATATGTTTTTTGATTTCGGTAGAAAGTTCCTTTGGTGTAACTGTTATCGCCGAGACATTGAAAGCGTTGCGGTGCTTCAGTTTATCGGGGTCAGCCTCCATTAATTGTACAGCGCCTTTAAGAACATCGGGCATGTAGATCATATCGATTGAGCTGTTTTCTTCTAAAAAACAGGTATATTTACCGTGTTTAATGGCATCGTAAAATATGTGAACAGCGTAATCGGTAGTTCCCCCGCCCGGCAGGGCGTCGTTAGATATAACACCCGGATATCTCAGCCCGCGAATATCGAGGCCGTATTTGCTGTGGTAGTAATCGCAGAGCAATTCGCCTGATATCTTCGAGATACCGTAAATGCTGGTAGGCCTGGTTACAGTCTCCTGGGGAGTTTTATCTTTAGGAGAATCCGGACCGAAGACAGCTATTGAACTGGGGAAGAAAATGGAACAATTGCATTCCCTGGCTGCTTCTAAAATATTGATCAAACCGTTCATATTTACTTCCCAGAGAGCCTGGGGGTTTTCTTCACCGGTGGCAGAAAGCATGGATGCGAGATGATACACAGAGTTCACCCCATGTTTCTTGATTACGGCAGAAAACTTTTCACGGTTGGTGATATCAAGCACTTCAAAGGGGCCTGTTTCGGTTACCCTTTCATAGCCTTCTTTTATTCTCCTGCCAGAGGCGATGACGTTATCAGTGCCATACCTTTTCCGTAAATAGGGAACCAACTCAGTGCCAATCTGGCCAAGAGCACCGGTTACTAAAATTTTTTTCAATTTTCTTGTCCCTCCTGTTTAATAGTTGTTAATGTGCTTCTGGTAAGCTATCTATAATCTAAGTCCGGTTAATTTTTAATTCGCTTT
>SLHT01000198.1 GCA_007136055.1 Syntrophomonadaceae bacterium | reverse complement strand
ATACCAACCGGTCCGGAAAGAATCGTATAGATTATGTGAGCACCTGATGCTTCAATACCACGAAGTTCTGTTGTTAAATCTGAAGCTGTTGCCGAAGGTCTGAAAGTACCAACATATTCCAGACCGAGAGTTGGGAATATCTGCGGAGCCATTTGAACCAGGGCTTCGTTCCATTCCAGGGCTTCGGCCAGGATGGCAACCTTGGGCTGTTCGATACCCAATTCTTCGCGCACAGCCATGGCTACGTCGTTTAAAATCAATATTGTTACTGTGACAAGGTCTGAAGATTTTACCGGGGTCACCCGGAACAGGTACTTCCAGGTGTCGTAATCAACATCGACGCGGCCTTGAAGCAGTTGATCAGTAGCGGCACCGCAGACCACAAAAATTTTCTGGTAATCAACAGCTACCAATTCGGTGTAAGGCATCACCGCTTCAGTACGATACCCGCCCATCAAAAAATCGGGGTCTTCAGCAACGATAACATTTTCAACAGCCGATACAGCACCAAGAGGGTCAATGATTTCATCTGTATCAACCTGGATCAGGCTGATCGAATATCTTTCGTCACCGACCATGACCCCCCCATCAGCATTAATCTCATCACGGGCCATTTCGGCACCCCACCACATCATTTCGCCTCCAATATTGGCCATGGGACCGGTAACGGCAATCTTTATATCGCCATCAAATTCAACTTCTTCGCCTACAATTTCCTCATCATCTATTTCGTCCGGTGGTGTTACTTCCTCTTCTTCATCAGGAGCACAACCCATGACTCCCACAAGCAAAACAAAAGTCATGATTAAAGCAGTAAAAAGAAATAGTTTTCCTTTCAAGCGACTTACCTCCCCTACTTAATAGAATTCAATTTCTACCCTTTCTTGAAAAATGCCCTTGCACCATGCATTTTAGTTTATGGATATCCCCCCTTTACTTTAAAAAAAAAGAGTATTCTTAATTAGTTGAACTATAACATAACGACAAATGTTTAATGATATTCGTATATTCTTTAGGAGTTGCATTTGTTTATCTCGGTATTATTGCTTAATTAGGGTTGGGTTATATTTATGAAAATCTGTGTACATTACAATTTGTTTAAGCACACTTATATTTGCATCAACAGTAAAAACTTTACCTGCACCACTTGAGACTTATACTTAGACCTTGATTAAAACAGCATCCCCCTGGGCCAGGCCTCCACAGATGGCTGCTACGCCCAGGCTGCCTCCTGTGCGGCGCAGTTCGTACATGAGGGTCAATGTAATACGCGCACCGCTGGCTCCGACGGGGTGGCCGATGGCAATGGCCCCGCCGTTTACATTTGTTTTTTCCCGCAAGTTTTTCAGTCTCTCCGGGTCCTCATCAGCGAGGATGCGGCTGCTCACAAGGGGCATGGCGGCAAAGGCTTCGTTAATTTCTATGCGGTCCAGGGAGTCCAGTGGAACATTTCCCGCATGTTGGAGCACCTTTTCTATTGCAGGTGCGGGGACGGCGGCAATCAAGTTGGGCTCCAGGGCTACACTGGCAATCGCTTCTACCGAAGCCAGTGGTTCAAGTCCCAACTCTTCTGCTTTCTGCCTGGCCATGAGCATAATAGCAGCAGCACCTGTATTCAATCCAGGGGCATTTCCGGGTGTTACTGTGGGGCTGCCGTATACCGTGGGCAGTTTAGCCAGCTGCTCCAGGGTCACATCGGGGCGGGGCTGTTCGTCTTTGTCCACAACGACCTGTTTTTTCCCCTCACCTAATTCTATTGAAAATACTTCATCGTTAAATTTGCCTTTTTGGAAAGCACTGGCATATCGCTGCTGGCTCTGGTAGGCCCATTTATCCTGTGCTTCTCGATTTTCTCCGTGCTGCAGAGCAACTTCACCGGCATCTACAGAGACGGGATTCCACCCTTCATAACCCAGGGCATAGAGTGGATCTTTTAGATTAGCCGGCCCGAGGCGTTTTCCCCAACGCACATCCGGAGCCAGGTAGGGAGTCCGGCTCATGTTTTCTGCACCAACTGCCAGCACTACCTGCGCCTCACCGCTTTTGATTGCGCGGTATCCCAGATGGACCGCTGTCATCGACGAACAGCAGGCCCGGTCAAGGGTAAGTGATACTACGCCGGGCGGCAACCCGGCCTTTAACACGGCCTGCCGGGCTAGAACGTTTTGTTCCAGTGAATTTTCTGACAGCACACAGGTTCCGTAATATAGTTCGTCAACAATATCGTTTCCGAGATCTACCCGCTTTAAAACTTCCTGGATGGCCATGACACCCAGCTCCAAACTGGGAACATCTTTCATGGCGCCACCAAAACGCCCAAATGGCGTCCTGGCTGCTGCTACAATAACTACATCCTGTCTATCGCTCATATAGAAACCTCCTTGACTTTGATCCGTTATTCTCAAAACACACCTTTTTGTATGTTTCTTAAGGTTGTTTCTCCAACAGATCGCGTGCGACAACCAGTCGCTGGATCTGGTTGGTGCCTTCAACAATCTGACCAAGCTTTGCTTCTCGCATCAGGCGCTCTACCGGATAATCTCTGGTGTACCCATAGCCGCCGAAAATCTGTACCGCATCGGTGGTTACTTTCATAGAAGTATCCGTGGCAGCACACTTGGCCATGGCCGCTTCCGTCGTAGCAGACTTTCCTTCATCCATTAAAAATGCCGCGTAATAGACCATGAGCCGGGCCTGCTGTACAGCCATAGCCATATCGGCAAGCATAAACTGGATTCCCTGGAAAGCGGCAATGGGACGACCAAACTGCACCCGCTGCCGGGCATAGGCAGCGGCTTCGTTAAGCGCTCCCTGGGCCAGACCCACTGCAGTAATAGCCGTATTAATTCGTCCTCCATCCAGGGCATGCATGGCATACTTAAAGCCGTCCCCTTCTTGTCCCAACAGATTCGAAGCCGGTACGGCGCAATTGCTCAATACAACTTCCCGGGTTGGGGAAGCGTTGAACCCCATTTTATTTTCCTTTTTCCCAAATTCGAGACCGGGAGCACCTTCTTCCACCAGGAAAGCACTGATTCCCTTTACGCCTGTGGACTTATCCGTCTTGGCCATAACCAGGTAAACGTCGGCTTCGCCTCCGCTGGTAATAAAAATCTTATTCCCATTCAGGATATAATAATTTCCTTTTTTCTCAGCAGAAGATTCCAGGTTGGCCGCATCTGAACCGGCGTTGGCTTCGGTCAGGGCAAAAGCCGCCAGCTTTTCCCCGGTGGCCAGTTCAGGAAGAAAGCGCCGACGTAGTTCTACACTTCCATAGGTGGCCACACAATTCGCAGTCATGTTATGCACGGCCAGGTAGCCGGAGATCGCCATGCCACAGATGGCCAGCTCTTCCAGCACCATGGCAGTTGTCAGGCGGCCCAGTTCGCTTCCTCCATAATCCCCGGGAATCAACATGCCGTTAAAACCTAACTCACCCGTCTTATTAAAAACATGACGTGGAAAGCTCTCCGTTTCTTCCCACGAAGCAATGTGGGGCTGGATTTCCTTTTGCGCAAAACTTTTCGCCAGCTCTATCAAGGCCAGCTGCTCTTCTGTTATGTTAAAATTCATATCAATAACCTCCTGCGCCGTGGATTATTGCATCGCAATGGTTTTAAGCGTAGATATGAATATTTATTTTTCTGTATAGTCGTAAAAACCACGCCCGGTCTTTCGGCCTAAGTGCCCTGCCTCAACTATCTTTCTTAAAACCTGGGGAGCACGGAACCGGTCTCCAAAAGCCTCGGTGAGGCCCTCAGAGGCAAACAGGAGGGTATCCAGTCCCACGTAGTCTGCTAGTTCAAAAGGGCCCATGGGGTAGTTAAGCCCCAGCCGGATAGCTTTATCAATATCCGCTGCTGTAGCAAGCCCCTCTTCCAGGACTCGCATGCATTCCATCATGTGGGCTCCAAGGATCCGACTGGTCACAAAACCCTGGGCATCCTTTACCCTCACGGTTTCTTTACCCATTTTGTGTGACACTTCTTCAATGATAGCAATGGTTTCCTCCGATGTATCAACTCCGTCAACAATTTCGATCAACTTCATCATTGGTGCTGGGTTGAACCAGTGCATACCGATTACCTTGTCTGGTCTTTTTGTTGCCGAAGCAATGTTCGTAATGCTAAGTTCCGAAGTATTGCTGGATAAAATTGCATCGGTGTCGCACAGTTCATCAAGTTCGGCAAACACTTTTTTCTTTAATTCCAGGTTTTCCGGTATGGCCTCTATAACCAGTTGAGCTCCTTTTACAGTATCGGCCAGATTCGTTGCCGTTGAGATACGGTTCAAGACTGCTTCAGCATCTCCCCCGGACAACTTTTCTGCTTTCACAAAACGCTGCAGACTTTTTTGAATCCGCGCCAAGCCTTTTTCTACCAGTTCATCAGATATATCCATCATGCAAACATCATACCCGGAAAAGGCAGCTACCTGGGCAATTCCGTTCCCCATTAAACCCGATCCCAAAACTGCGATTTTTTTGACTTCCATTTTCCAGACCTCCTATGTGTGCTCACTATTAGAAAAAACCCTTTAACGAATAATTACAAGCAAAAACTGTGCCATATAGAAGGTAGCCAGGATGGATATCTGGAAAGCATACGTTCACTTAACTGGCAGTCAATTCCGGCAACCCGAAAGTACCGCAAACCCGAAAAAGTGTGGAAGTAGTAATATAGTAATTATATTTGCGGCTGCAATTATTTTCTGTCGGGCGATTGCTTCATAACATTTTGCCTGACAGGTTTCAGCGGTAACATCTTTATAACAAAAAAAAGTGTACATTTGAATGTACACTTTTTTTTGGTGTCTACTAAGGTTTACACATAAGGAGGTGGTATCTCTGCAAAAATCGCCTTTATGTCCTGTATGATTTACAGTTCAGTCCCGCCTGAACTTGCTTCCATTTCTTTTAATTTAATATAGAGCCATGAACGGCTAATTCCCAGCAGTTCTGCCGCCTTTTTTTTGTTACCTCCGGTTGCTTGTACGGCAGTTTTAACAGCCTGATTTTCTGCTTCGCTTACCCGCTGCCGGTAATATTCAGGCCCCAAATTATAAACTGAATCCTGTTTAATAGGTGTTGAACCAAAAAATTGTTGAACAGCCGAAGGCAAATGTTTTTCCTCTATAAGACCTTCATTGGCAAAGTTTACGGCCCGTTCCACCACATTCTCCAATTCCCTGACGTTGCCCGGCCAGTAATAATTTTCAAGCAAAATAAGTGCCCGTTCAGAAAAATCCAGGAATTTCTGGCCAAAGACTAGTCGATACTTGTCCAGAAAGTGATAGGCAAGTGGTAAAATGTCTTCTTTGCGCTGCCTCAGGGGAAGCACCCGGATGGGGATAACCTGGAGACGATAGTAAAGATCTTCCCGGAAACGCCCATCTTTAATAAGCTCGTTCAGGTCCTGGTTAGTTGCTGCCAGAATCCGAACATCGACATTTACTGTGTTCGTAGCACCAATGGGTTCAAAAGCCATTTCTTCAAGGACCCTTAATAGTTTGACCTGCAGAGGTAGTGGCATATCCCCGATTTCATCTAATAATATGGTCCCCTCGTTTGCCATCTCGAAACGTCCCAGTTTGCCTTTTTTGTGGGCACCGGTAAAGGCACCAGGAGCATAACCGAATAGTTCGGACTCCAGGAGAGACTCAGGAATTGCTGCACAGTTAATTTTTAAAAACGGCATATTTCGCCGGGAACTTTCCATGTGGATGGCCTGTGCCAGCAGGTCCTTGCCTGTACCGCTTTCTCCCAGCAGCAATATGCTTGAGCGGCCTCTTGCTGCCTGCCTGGCCTCATCCTGTATCTCTTGCATCTGGGAACTTACTGCAATAATCTCTTCAAAACGGCATAATGACGGCTTTTTCCGCATCTTATCCAACTCGTTTCGGTAATAGCTAAGCTGGCTTCCCATGGATTCCAGGCGTTCAGCCAGCTGTTTTAATTCTTCCGGTTGGCCCAGGGAAAGTTTGCCAACGGCACCAATCACCTGATTCTCCTTTATAATTGGCAGGCGCGATACCACATAGCTCCTGCCCCGGATTGCCTGAATATCATTTAGTTCTGCTACACCAGTCCGGGCCACAATGTGCAGGCGGCTGTTTTCAACTATTTCCTGGATATCCCGTCCCAACAGTTCGTGGCGGGCTCGATTAAAAAAACGGGAAAATGTATCATTTACCAGGGTTATTTTCCCGTCGCGATCCACAACGACAACGCCATCATATGCTATCTGTAAAACCGTATCGAGGGTTCGGTTTAAGCTTTTTACGCTTTCCAGTTCCTGCGCTACCTGTTCAAAGTCTGTAATATCCTGGAATACGGCCATGCAGCCGGAAAGGTTTTCATGCTCATCCAGAGGGATATAATTTACGATTAAGGTTTTCCCGTTAATAAAACAGCGTCGCCCCTTAATAATCTGGGAATGTTTAAGTGAGGGAGCAAAATCAAGAAAGGGCAGGGCTTTTTCCACAGGCTGCCCGAGAAGAGCGTCAGCACAAAGATGTAACATCTCTTCTGCTGCACGGTTGGTGAAAGATATCAGCCCGTTATGATTTACCGACACGACACCACTGTGCATGGTATCATACATTGCTCTTAGTTCAGTGTTTAAAATCTGTTCACGTTTAAAAAGGGCCATGATCATATCTGCCTTGGTCAGAAGCCCGACTACTTCGTAATCTTCACCTACTACGACTCCCATTCCCACAGGGCTTTTTTTAACCATTTCGCTAACCTTTCCATAAGGCATATCCATATCAGCCACTACAGGAGTTCGTGTAATATAAGGGTTGATGGTTTTGTCTAAATCAATTCCTTTAAGAAGCAAATCGTAAAGGTTAGAGCGTGAAAAAACCCCGATCAGTTTTTCGTCTTCTTCCAGGACAGGTATTCCGTCCAACCGGGTAGCCCGGAGAAGGGCAACGGCCTTGCGAATGCTGTCTTGAGAGCGTAATACTGCATAGCTGGTGGTCATAATGTCCTTCAATCTCACATTACATGCCCCCCTCAGTGTTGTTGCTTAACGTGATAAAATTGTACCATTTATTTTAACCCTGTTCAAGGAGCACAGAGGGACGTCAGACTGTGCGATAAATGTTGGCCATAACCGTGCTTACCAGCACTATATCCCTGAAATAGCCCTTATTTTAAACAATCTGGCATTCTTCAGGATAAGCCGGTGTCTATACTAACACCGGTTTTCCTCTTTCCTGTAACCTTTTAACCATTTCCTCAACTCCGAGGATATTAACAACCCTTTTGAAGTTGTAAGCCGTGTAGGTAAGGGCCGTTTCAGTTGAAACTTTTTCGATCCCTCTAGTTAGGAAGTAGCCGCCGTCCCACCAGCGCTTGATCGTTCCAAAAAGATGCTCGACAATCATTTGCCTCTTCTTGTAGATAGCATAATCTTTTTTGCTTCTTAAATCAATTTGATCTAAAAAACTTGATCTTTGCTGCGATAAATACTGTACCTTTTTCACTGCTGCTGCAGCGGGTTTTTTCTTTACAAACCTGACAAGCCTTGAATTTACGATAGTCATAGCCGACTAAACCATCTTTTTTGGTTGTCCTGGTTCT
>SLHT01000254.1 GCA_007136055.1 Syntrophomonadaceae bacterium | reverse complement strand
TTGACAGCAACTTTACCCCCCACACTGCTGTCAACCTGGGCCAGAAGCGAGGTCGGGACCATGATTAGGGGCACTCCGCGCAGAAATGTTGATGCTGCAAATCCGGCTAAATCGCCGACAACACCTCCGCCAAGGGCAATAATCGGCGAATTACGGTCAAGATCTGCTTTAACGGCGGCGTTATAAAGCTTAGAGGCATTAGTCAGGGTTTTAGATTCTTCACCTGGTTGAACCTGGTATATGCTAACCTGCCATTTTTCTGATTTTAGCGTTTTTAGTATCTGCTCACCGTACAGAGCATAAACAGTTGAATCGCTGACCAGCAAAGCCTTACTTGAGGGCAAAAGCAAGCGCAGCGATTTGCCCAGCGTTGATAAAGACCCTTCTTCGATCAGCACTCTGTAAGTAAAATCCCTTGATTTTACTTTTATTTCCTGTCTGATCATTTAAGCACTCCTTTATGCGCCGTTTTGCGGGCCCTGTGCGCCTTGTCCCAAAAGATCCGCTAATACTCCCGGTTTCCCAAATCAGGATTTACGCTTTAAGCGCCTACTAACCTGCTCCATATAATACTTATAAGCAGCTTCCATTTCTTCGATAAAGTCTCCTGCAAACTTCTCCCGAAATGTAACAGCCAGCTCCCAGGCTGCTGCCGCTTCAGCAACTATGGCCGCAGAAGGAACAGCGCAAACATCTGATCTTTCCGTCGCTCCTAAAACATTTTCACCCGTTTTCCAATCGACGCTGGGCAGTGGTTGCGCCAGGGTTGGGATTGGCTTCATAGCCGCCCGAAGGATCAGCGGTTGACCGTTGGTAATTCCACCTTCAAGGCCTCCGGCCCGGTTGGAAGAGCGATCTATTCCCCTGTCTTCCTGCATGATAATTGAATCATGCAATTTGGAACCGCGGGTGGCAGCCCCTTTAAAACCGGAACCAATTTCAACTCCCTTAATCCCCTGGATACTCATAACAGCTGCGGCGAGGCGGCCATCAAGGCGGCGATCCCAGTGGACATGGCTGCCAAGGCCGGGAGGCAGGCCGGTAATGATCAGCTCGAAAATTCCCCCAAGCGTATCACCATCAGCACGGGCTTTTTCAACTTCCCTGATCATTTTTTCTTCAGCTTGTTGATCAGCACAGTGCAGGGCAGAGTTTTTAATATCATCGGCAAGCCCGGGAATTTTAGCGCTTTCGACTGCAGATTCAACGGTGCCAATACTGATAACGTGACTATAAAATTGGATCCCAAATTTTTCAAGCAGGAGCCGTCCCACGCTGCCTGCTGCCACTCTTATCGCCGTTTCACGGGCGCTGGAACGTTCCAGGACCAGCCTTAAATCGTCATAGTTATATTTCAAACCGGCGGCCAGATCGGCATGACCGGGACGCGGCCTGCTAAGCAGGACAGCTTCGGCCGGTTCGCTTCCCTCGGGTGCCATTAAATCCTGCCAGTTTTTCCAGTCACGGTTTTTAATCAGCAGGGTCAGCGGGCTGCCGATAGTGCGGCTAAAACGCAGGCCTGATAAGATTTCAACCCGGTCTTTTTCAATCGACATCCTGGCGCCCCTTCCGTAACCGTGCTGACGGCGCTCGAGATGCTTATTAATATCGGCAGATTTCAGTTCGAAACCTGCCGGCAAGCCTTCGATTATAGCGGTCAGGCAGGGACCGTGTGATTCACCGCCTGTAAGGTAGCGCATTAAAACCGCCTCCTGCTTAGAATTAAATTGCCTGCATTCTATACTGCTATTAACTTGTCACTTCACCCTATCCTTTTTATATCGCATCCGCTATTAAAGCTTTAGTTGATCTGTCGTTGTGCCACGTTGAAAATCAGAGTTTGGAGTATAAAATCCGGATTCATGAAGCAAGAAACCTAAAAATAACGAAAATTATTACAGCCTCATTTGTTGTGCCTATCCCATCCTACCTCTTACCACTTATTTTATGCCACCTCAATCCTGTCTCCTGACTCTCGCCTTCTACCTATATTCTCTTGCTTTTTCCTTCTGGTTTATTGCCTCTTGCATTGTTGTCCCTTTTCTATTAACTATTAATTTGTTAACCATTAACTATTAACTGCTCAAACTATACACAACCCTCAGGCGACTGCCCTGCCGGCTTTATTCATTACCGATTCCTTCACAGCTATAGCAGCCTTGCTTCAAATAGCGCCTTCCAATTCCAGCAGCATTTGTTTCCAGCCTTCGGGGCCGCTAAAGCCACCGGGTTTACCGCCGCTGCCGACAACCCGGTGGCAGGGCACGATAATCGGGTGACGGTTTGCTTTTAGGGCCTGCCCGGCTGCCCGCCAGCCTTTCGGCGAACCGGCCTTTTCAGCTGCTTCACGATATGTGCACACCTGCCCGTGAGGAACCTGGCTTACCTGTTCAAGCAGGGCGGCGGTAAAGGTTCGGTAACCACTGCAATCAAGGGGATATTGAGCCCAATCTACTTTTTGACCGTCCAGGTAGTGCCTCAGGTCTTCTTTCAGCTGCGGCCAGGGTAGTTTTCGGTAAGGATACTCCTGATCCGGGCTCCTGCCCGGGAAAAATATTTCGTAGATACCGTCACTGCTGAAAAGAATCGCAAAAACGCCCTTTGAAGTGACAATTCGGTCACAGCATAGGTAAGGCAATGAAACCCCTCCTCTTACACAAAGACCTTTCCTTATTACCGGCCCGACCCTTTCGTTTTACGATCGATGCATTGATCTAGAAAGAAACACTGCGCTTAACCCGTTTTTCGAAAACTGCCAGCTCTTTATAACCCGTTGTTTTTAACAATTCCGCGGCCTCTTTAAAATAACGGCCAACCTGTACAGGACCGTGAGCGTCTGAACCCATCGTTACCGGCACTCCCCTTTGAAAACATTTTTCAAGAAGCCTTTTATGGGGATAAAACTCATTTACAGGAGCATCCCGGCCGGCTGTGTTAAGCTCAAGACAGGTATCTGTTTCTTTAAGAACGCGGGCTGTTTCCGTCCAATAGGGCTCCAGGTCACTAACAGGGCGATAACCAAATTTTTTAATCACGTCGATGTGGCCGATAATGTCAAAAAGGCCGCTGCGGCAGAGATCCCATACAAGTTTAAAGTAAGTCTGGTATAACTTGTTCAAATCCCGCTCCCTGTAACTGTCAGCGTAAACAGGGTGGGTAAAATCCCAATCCTCCATAAAATGAATCGAACCTATTACATAATCAAACCTGTAATCTTTGAGTAAGTCGGCAAGCTTATCTTCAGTCCCCGGCAGATAGTCTACTTCAATGCCTGTTTTAATGTCTACCTGAGCGGAATAGCCTTTCAAAGCCTCGATCTGTCCAATATAGCCCTCGAGTTCATCAGAATTCATTGTTACCTGAGCGCGCGGAATATAGTCCAGCAATCCTAAGGGAAAATGATCGGCAAACCCTATTTCCCTTAACCCTTTACGTTCAGCTTCAGCCAGATATTCCTCGGGAGTTCCTTCCGCATGGCAGCAGCGGGGAGTGTGGAGATGATAATCAACCATTATTTTGCTCCTGCTGTTTAAACCCGTCCAGAGTATTATAGAAACAGGAGTAGCGGCCTGTGTGACAGGCCAACCCCGGGCCAAGCGGTATAACCTTAACCAGCAGGGTGTCGGCATCACAATCGGCGCAAATTGACTTGACCTCGAAAATATTACCTGATGTTTCGCCTTTTACCCAGTATTTTTGCCGACTGCGGCTCCAAAAACAAACTTTGCCTTCACTAATGGTTCGCTTTACAGCTTCTTCGTTCATATAACCGACCATCAGAACAACATTACTTCGATCATCCTGAATAACCGCCGGGATCAGGTTGTTCTGATCATACTTAAGCTGTCCTGTTTCCAGGGGCTGTAAATTATCATCATTCTTTATTTCCGCCAAATTTAACCCTCCAATTATATTCAACCATCTTTTCCCAAATCGGGACAGGGGGACAGGTTCCTTGTCCCACCATATTATTCCAATTAACTTTTCAGTTTCTCTGCAAGAAGCTATATCCGGGACAGTTAACCTGTCCCCCTGTCCCGATTTGGGAATTTTTGGTGGGACAAGGAACCTGTCCCCCTGTCCTGGTTAGGAAAATACTGCCATAGCGTCAGGGAGAGTCACCTGGTTGGAATAGAGCGCTTTACCGATAATCACCCCTTTGACCCTTTCGTTATATGGTTTGAGTGATTTCAAATCTTCGATTGATGATATGCCCCCCGACATGATAATCTGCAGACCTGTTTTTTCAATAAGTTCTTCCAGACCTTTTAAATCAGGGCCCTGCATGGTACCATCTTTCTGAATATCAGTGTATACTATTTCCCTGATGCCCCATTCTTCAATACGGGCCGCCAGATCGAGTGTTTTTACCGTAGATGACTGTGTCCAGCCTTTAACGGCAGCCATACCTTCACGGGCATCGATGCCGACTAAAATCCGTTCACCGTAATAACTTGCCAATTCTTGGGCCAGTTCAGGCTGATCGATGGCTATAGTTCCCATGATAATCCTGGAGACACCAGCAGACAGGGCTTTTTCTACAGTTTCCCTTGAACGCATGCCTCCACCCAACTGAAGAGGTATGTTCACTTTTTCCCCAATGGCACAGATTATCTCAGTATTTTTCGAGTGGCCGGTAAAAGCTCCGTCAAGATCAACGAGATGCAGCATTTTTGCACCCAACTGTTCCCACTGCAGGGCAACTTCAACAGGGTTATTGCCATAAACGGTTTCCCGTTCCGGATCTCCCTGGTAAAGCCTGACACAACGCCCCCGGTGTAAATCGATGGCAGGTATAACCAACAAGTCAATCACCTCATTCTAAGTTCCCCTTGGTCGAAAGGACTTCATCAAAGCCTTCAATGAGAGTAGAGGCTTCATTCATTGCCCTGCCGGCAGCCTTATAAGATGCTTCGATTATATGATGTTTATTATGACCATGATTCATAACCAGGTGCAGATTAAATTTTCCTTCGTTAACAAAGGCCTGCCAAAACTCCCTGAACAATTCAGGGTCCATTGATCCGACCTGTCCCGGCGAAAAAGTAAAGTCGTAATGCAACCAGGACCGCCCGGAAAGATCGGTTACCGCTGTAACGAGAGCTTCATCCATCGGCACGACACTAAAACCAAAGCGCCTTATCCCTTTTTTACTACCGAGGGCTTCATTCCAGGCCCGACCGAGACAAATACCTGTATCCTCAACAAGATGGTGGGCATCAACTTCAATATCACCTTCAGCTTTGATCGTCAGGTCAAAAAAACCGTGACGGCACCACAGGGTAAGCATGTGCTCAAAAAACGGCAGACCCATTGCCAGATCAGCCCGGCCGCTTCCATCCAGGTTTAGATCTAAAGCTATAGCAGTTTCTGCAGTTTTTCGTTCAATTTTTACCTGTCGGTTCATTGTTCTGCCTCCTTAATAACACGGCCCTGGCATGCGCTTCCAGCCCTTCCACCCGGGCCAGGGCAGCAATTTGCGGGGCTGATTGTTGCAGGGCGACGGACGAGTAACTGAGGACATGCGACCTTTTCAAGAAATCGGATACTCCAAGCGGGGAAGCATAACGAGCTGCCGTTCCCGTGGGCAAAACGTGATTTGAACCGGCCCAGTAATCTCCAACCGATTCAGGTGTAAAAGAACCGACAAATACAGCGCCGGCATTTTTAATACTGTCAAGGTAACGCCACGCATCTTCAAGATGCAGTTCGAGGTGCTCGGGGGCCAGTTCGTTGACTATCAACCAGGCTTCATTAAGATCGGAAACCATGATTATTGCTCCCTGCTTCTCCAAAGCCTGAAGGGCAATATTCTTTCTGGGCAGTGTTTCCAGCTGCTCTTCGAGATGTTCAACAACCAGGTGCGACAGCGCTTCTGAAGGGGTAATTAAAATTGCACGGGACAGGGGATCGTGCTCTGCCTGGGAAAGCAGGTCAGCGGCAATAAAGGCAGGTTGAACCCCCTCTTCAGCGACAATTACTATTTCGCTGGGTCCGGCCAGCATATCAATTCCGACCGGCCCGAAAACTTCCTTTTTAGCAAGGGTTACATAAATATTTCCCGGTCCAACTATTTTTTGCACCCCTGGTATAGTTTCTGTACCGTAAGCCATGGCTGCAACAGCCTGAGCTCCCCCAACTTTATATACAGCAGTTGCCCCGGCTTCATAAGCTGCGGCAAGGGTCAGTGGGTTAACCGTTCCATCACTGTCCGGTGGTGTGCAGAGATAAACTTCCTCAACCCCCGCTATGATGGCAGGTATAACTGTCATCAGCACCGATGACGGGTAAGCTGCCGTACCTCCGGGGATATATGCGCCTACCTTTTGAAGGGGGAGTGAACGTTGACCGGCCAACCATCCCGGGCCACTTTCCCACCAATTTGTTTCAACCTGGTGGCGGTGAAAACGCTCTATGTTTTCTTTCGCCCCGCGAACAGCTTCCAGCAATACAGGATCGACCGATTTTACTGCCTCTGCAGTTTCTTCAGCACTGACCTGCAGTTGCGACAGTTCAGCCCGATCATATTCTTTGGTATATTTAATAAGGGCAGCATCACCGTCTTTGCGGACATCTGCAATTATTTTCAAAACCTGCTTGCGCTCCCGGGGGTAATCATGCAGGCTTACCAGCGGATGATCTTTTTTATATTTTTCAAAGGAACAAACAGGCAAGGGCATCGGTTTTCTCCTAATCTGCCGCAAAAGCAACCTGCCAGCGAGGATAAGTGGAAAGAACAACCATATATTAACATAACAAGTCGCAGGCGTCAATTATGACGCTGCTAAACGATCAGTGAGCGCATAGTGGACATAAACCCGGGGAAAGAGATATTAATCACTTCTGCGTCGTGCACTGCTGTTTCGCCTTTGGCAGCCAGACCGGCCACGGCCAGGGCCATGGCAATACGATGATCTCCACAGCTTTCCACTTCAGCCCCTTTTAAAGGCTTTCCACCTTCGATGATCATCCCGTCTTTAGTTTCGCTTATATCTACACCCATTTTATCCAGCTGGAAACTTAATTCGGTAATTCGATCCGCCTCTTTAACCCTCAGTTCAGCAGCATCACTGATCACGGTTTTCCCCTCGGCTACAGCCGCCAAGACGGCAATAACAGGTATCTCATCAATTAGACGGGGAATTATATCCCCGCTTATAGATATGCCGTTAAGCGGACTTCCGCCCCTAACCAGGATATCGGCGATTGGCTCATTGCCCCAATAACGACTATTCTTGAGCTCTAGAGAAGCGCCCATATTTTGCAGGACTTCAATAATCCCGCTGCGGGTTGGATTTATACCGATATTTTTAAGGTGTACTTCAGAATCCGGAATAATTGCCGCTGCGGCCATAATAAAAGCGGCAGCTGAAATATCCCCCGGCACCAAAACCTGACCGCCTCTCAATTTCGGCCGGCCGCGCAGGACAACTTTGCGGTTTGCGCTTTCAATTACAGCTCCAAACCGTTCCAGCATCAACTCAGTATGGTTGCGGCTCGGGAAAGGCTCTTCCACGGTGGTAATACCCTCGGCATATAACCCGGCAAGCAGGACTGCAGATTTGACCTGGGCGCTGGCCCGGGGAGATTT
>SLHT01000061.1 GCA_007136055.1 Syntrophomonadaceae bacterium | reverse complement strand
GGCAGCGGCTATCCGCTGGGACTGAAAGGGGATAAGATTCCGCTTCTGGCGAGAATTGCGGCCATAGCCGACGCTTATGAGGTGATGAGTAACGGCAGACCTTACAAAAAAGCGATGAGCAAAAATGATATAATTGCTGAATTTAGAAGATGCTCCGGTGCCCAGTTCGACCCGGAACTGGTGGAACTATTTCTGCCGATTCTGGAGGAGGGTGGTTAATCATTACCTATAACTTGTGACCCAAGCCATATTCCTTTCCAGTTTCGAAACGATGGATAATGAAACTATAGATGTTAAGTTGCATGCTCATACCGGTCAAGCCATCGTAGTTACTGATAAGCGAGTAATGATAATAAAAGCGGGTAATGTTTCCTGCATATCGGGAGACACAATTTTGTATGTTTGCATTTGCACCCTCCGCCCATCCCCCTGGTTATTGCCATAGCGGTTTTCCCAGAGAGGCCTTAAATACCCCTTGTTCTGGCAGTTGAATCGTTAATAGAATTGCCGCTGCTTTATGCTTTTGCCCAGTTAATAATATATTTTTACTACAGGGACCAACGGTTAAAAGATACCGTTAGATAATGCGACCTTGCTCAGCTGCACGGACGCTTTGTTTGGCTTACTCTTTCCCGGGTTTTAGCCCTTTCAGGGCATCGGCCAGGGCAGTGTTGATCGGCCGGTCGTCGTTCTTACTTTGTTCCCTTATGTATTTCGAGACTTCTTTTTTGGAGACTTTCTGCCCTTCCTTTTTCTTTCTCGCTTCAAAGGCGGATAGTTTTTCCCGGTAGCCGCACTGGCAAGCAAATATCTGCCCGTCTCCCGAGCCTCGCAGCTCCAGCTTCTTGCGGCACTGGGGGCAGCGGGCATTCGTAATTCTCGCCACCATGTCCCGGTGGCCGCATTCCCGGTCCTGGCAGACTAACATTTTCCCTTTCTTCCCTTTTACTTCAAGAAGGTACCGGCCACACTGCGGGCATCTATTGCCGGTTAAGTTATCATGCTTGAAAGTTTTATCGCTTCCCTTAATTTCATTTACCACAGCCCTGGCGTAATCTTTCATCTCCGCAACATAGCTTCCCTTAGGGAGTTCACCCCTGGTAATAGCCTCCAATTTTAACTCCCACTCTGCTGTCAGGGCGGGAGATTTAAGTTCCGCTGGCACCAGTTCGAGCAGCTGTCTGCCCTTCGCGGTAGTATAAATTTCTTTGCCCTTTAGCTCGATGAGAAAGCTGTTAAAAAGCTTCTCGATCACATCAGCCCTGGTAGCCACCGTGCCCAGCCCACCCGATTTGCCGATGCTTTTGATTAATTCTTTATCTTCACCGACCATGTATTTGGCCGGGCTTTCCATTGCCTTGAGCAGGCTTCCTTCGTTGAAACGGGGTGGCGGCTTGGTCTCGCCCCAGGTTTGTTTGAGAGCGGTGATTTTTAATTGATCACCCTCGTTTACCTCGGGCAGCGTCTGGTCTGCCAGGCGCTCATCTTCCTCATTGTCTTCATCTTCGTCTTCGTATGCACTGGCATATACCTCTTTCCAGCCCTCCTTGAGGACGATCTTGCCCCGGGCAATGAATGTTTCACCGCCAAGGGTGGCTTTAATCGTGGTTTGTTCATATTCAAAGGGAGGATATAAAACGGCCAGGAACCGTTTTACTACCAGGTCGTATATTTTCTTTTCGCGGAGACTTAATGCACTCAGTGATGCCGGCTCCTCGGTGGGGATAATGGCATGGTGGTCTGATACCTTGCTGTCATCAACGAAAGCTTTGCTCGCAGTGACCGGTTTTCTTAAAACGGGCCCTGTAATAGCGCGGTACGGACCCACGGCGCAGGCCCGGACCCTGTCTTTCAGCGTATCGACCATGTCACTGGAAAGATAACGGGAGTCGGTGCGGGGGTAAGTGAGAACCTTGTGGTTTTCATACAACCCCTGCATAATGGCTAAAGTTTCCCTGGCTGAAAAATCGAAAAGCCTGTTCGCATCGCGCTGCAGCTCTGTTAGGTCGTAAAGCCGGGGAGCGTATTTTTTTTTGTAAGCCTTGTTTACTTCCACCACCCGGGCATCTTTACCGGAAATCGCGGCCAGTATTTGATCGCGTTTATCCTGATCAAAGGTCCGGTTCTGACCGGTTTTATGATCCTGCCATACAAGCTTAAAACCCTTTGTCTCGGCGGCGATGCCGAAATATGGTTTGGGTTCAAAGCTGCTTATCTCCTTTTCCCTGGCCGCTATGATCGCTACCGTGGGGGTCTGCACCCTGCCGCAGGACAGCTGGGCGTTGAACTTACAGGTCAGTGCTCTTGTAGCGTTGATGCCCACGACCCAGTCCGCCTCGGACCGGGCCTCTGCCGAGGCGTAGAGGTTTTCATAATCTTTACCGCTTCTTAAACTGGCAAAGCCTTCCTTGATCGCTTTATCTGTTACAGATGAGATCCACAGGCGCTTCAACGGTTTTTTTACTCCCGCTTTCTCTATAATCCATCTGGCCACCAGCTCGCCTTCGCGGCCTGCATCTGTAGCGATGACGATCTCTTTTACTGTCCCGCTGTGCATTAATTTCTTAACTATTCCAAACTGCTTTCCAGATCCCTTAATCACTGTAAGCTTGAAGGGGTTAGGCAGAATTGGCAGGTGCTCTAAGCGCCAGGCTTTATATTTTTCATCGTAGGCTTCGGGATCGGCAAGCGTTACCAAGTGTCCCAGGGCCCAGGTCACGATGTAGCGTTCATTTTCAAAGGATCCATTTTGCTTGTTTCGGCAACCCAAAACCCTTGCTAAGTCTTTGCCCACCGAAGGTTTTTCTGTCAGTACCAGGGTCTTACCCATATTTGAAGTATCCTTTCTTTGCTTTTTATATTCAAACCCTATTATAACATTCGAGGGGTGTTAAAGAATGTCCGGGGTTTCTACAAAGCTGGGGCTTTCACTTTTATAAACTGTAAAAGTCGGGTTATAACATATTAAAGCTATTTATTGCGCCTTGAATTACCAGGACAGGGGGACCTCAGACTGTCTCACAGTTTCAACCCTCAGGTAATAATTACTCATAATGGGTCCACATCTGGTCTAAAAGTGATCATAGTAATTATCGAACCATGCGCTAATGTTGTGTACAGCTGTTATTAGGGGCAACCGGTAACCATACCAGTTCTTTACTTTCTCCCAGGGTGCTCTGTCGTCGCCTTTACAGCGGTACACTTATTTCTCGAAGCCTGCGTCTGTTTCTCCTCTGCGATCTGCGAGCTTTTAATCTTTATGCGCCCTGGCATGTATTTCGATAGCTTTAGCATCAATGCCAAGTTGCTGATAGAAATCGGGTAGCAAAATACCCATTTTACAAGCACCAGGGGGAGGTAACGATTTTTTACTGCAGCTTTCAATGCTTTAGTTGATGGGTGCTTTCAAAGATCGGAAATGGCTCAGAGCTTCACCCTGCAAGGCAAAGGGAAATAATCCATGTTATTGTCCCTTTCAATTTTTCCTTTTTATTTCTCACTTATGGTAAAATAAAAGGCAACTTAATATATGATGCCATTGATGGAGGTTAACAATGTCCCGTAAAATCGCTTTAATCACAGGCGGGGGCGACTGCCCCGGAATAAATGCATTTCTTGCCTCGGCAGTAAGAAGAGGCAACCGTGAATACGGGGCCAGTTTTGTCGGGGTCAGGAACGCTTTCGCCGGCCTTGCTGCTGATGATCCCGAAAAGTACCTGCTGCCCCTGGACACTGAAAGTGTTGTTGGGCTTGAAAACCGGTCGAGCACGATCCTGGAATCTTCACGTTTTAATCCCTTTACCGAAGATAATATAGCAAAAGGGTACCCTGAAAAAATGCTCAAAAACCTCAAGCATTTAGGAATAGACGGCGTCCTGGGCACAGGCGGAAATGACACCATTCTTTCTGCCCTGCGCCTTGAAGAAAGAGGATTCCCCACTGTAATGGCCCCAAAAAGCATCGACAATGATGTTTCGGGCACCGATGTTATGCTGGGTTTTCGCACCGCCATTTCTTTCGGGGCCCAGGCCGCCAGGAGCACGGCCGATTCAGCCCGGGCTCACCGCCGCATTTCCCTGGTCGAAGTAATGGGCAGGCATGCCGGCTGGCTGGCCCTGGAAATAGGCGTCGCTTCAGGAGCGGATTTGATCACCATACCGGAAAAACCGGTTGAATTAGCCGGATTTTGCGCCGAGGTGGGCCGCATTTATGAAGAATGCCGCTGCGCCAATATTGTAATTGCCGAAGGGACCAGTATTTCCTATGACGACCCGGTAATCGTTAAAGCCCGGAAGAAAAGCGACGTAGTCCGCGCCCTAATGGAGGAAACGCCCGAAATCGATGCTTTCGGCAATCCCAAGCTGGGCGGTATTTCCCAGATTCTGCGAAGGGTGCTGCGCATAGAGCTGGGCCTTAAAAAAATCGAGGAAGTGCGCACTACAGACTTAGGCTTTACCCTGCGCGGCCTGGCTCCGGCGGCGGACGACATAATTTTGGGCATCAGGTTCGGCATTAAAACTGCTGATATCCTGCTGGGCGAAAAACGGTCGGGGGTAATGGTCGGCATAAACGGCCTTGAAATCGAGGAAGCCTCCTTTGAGGAAGCGCTGAAGCCGAAAACAGTCCACCGTTCCGATCGGGAGCTGCAGGCCCTGGGGGTTTTCATCTCCTCTTCCAGCCAAAACACCCGGCCCTGATAAGTAAACACCCGGGGCCAGGTATTCTTTGCTGACCTACTGGTTTTATATTTTCGCAATCATTCACAGACACTGTCCAGCAGTTCGATTAGCTCGAACACCTGCCTTCCCTCCTGCAGCAAACCTTCTCTGCAAAAGGGACAGGCTGTTAAGATGGTGGCCTGATCCGGGAATTCACCCAGCCGGCGTTTGGCAACAGCGGCCGCTTTTTCAGGAAAAGAAAGCTGAAACATGCTTCCACCACCGCAGCAGCGCGTGCATTCGCCGTAAGATAATGGCTCTTCAACACTCAGGCCGGGAATTAAGCTTAAAATTTCCCGCGGTTGATCTACTTTTTTTGCCGCCCTGGCCCAGATACATGGATCGTGATAGCTGACCTTTTTAAACTTGCTTTTTCCCGGTTTCAGGTATCCGTTTTTCATTAATTTTAAAAAGTAAGTGGGGCCGTCAATCACTTCCAAAGGCAGCTCTTCCCCCCAAAGCGGATAACGATTAGTAAAAGTCAGCCAACATTCGGGACAATTTGTGACCAGGGTTGAAGCCCCGCTTTCAATAATCTTGCGCCTATTTTCCGCAGCAAGCTGTCGGGCCAGTTCTTGATCGCCCCACACTTCTGCCGGATAACCGCAGCAGTCCTCCTCGATCATCTGGAAGGACAGCCCGGCTTTATCCAATAGATTGCGGGCGGATTCAACTGCGGAAGGATGATTGGCCTGCGATGTGCACCCGGCAAAGTAAAGAACTTCCGCCCCCTTTTCACCAGCAGCCGAGGACCAGTTTTTCTGCCCGTAAGGGCTGCCATAGCTTCTCAGGTTGGAAATGTAGGGATCGGTGACAGCCAGTTTAACCCCGCTTGCTCGTGCCGTCAGGCGGGTATTAAGCAGTTCATCGCACAGGGACAACTCTGCAAAGGGACAGTAAATGGTACACCCCCGGCAGCCGAGACAATTGGAAACAGCCTCAAGGACCTGTTCATCCCAGTTCAACTGGTTTTGCTGCAGCATGGCCGCCAGCCTGGCCTTGCCGGACGGGGCCACTGCTTCCCGTCCTGACACCTGTAATACAGGGCATTCACAGCGGCAAATGTTAGGGCAGAGCGCACAATTGAGCAGTTCTTCCATATTTACTTCTCCCATTTGCTCACCTCCCGGAGGCCAAGTTTCCCGGGGTTCATGATCCCCTGGGGGTCCAGGGCATTTTTGATGCGCCTGAGAACCTCCAGGCCCTGCCCGTGTTCTGCACCCATCCATTGCCCGCGGTGCAAACCGATACCATGGTGGTGTGAAATAGCAGCGCCTTCAGCAAGACAGGCGGCCATGGCTGCCTGCCAGAACTTCTTATAGTAAGTAATTTTATCGTCACCGGGAAAACCGACAACCGTTATGTAGAGCGCCGCTCCTTCCGGGTAAACATGCGACCAGTGCCCGGAGGCGAGCATGGTCCCTTCTACACCATTTAAAGCTTCCTGCATGGCCAGGTAGGTGGAGTGAGCATTGTGCCAGTTCGTAGTCACTTCAATTGTATCGAGAACGGCTCCTTTTTGCAGCAGGCGTGAGGCCGCGCTGATATTGAACCGTGTTTCAAGCCAGTGTTCGACATGCTCCGGGCCGGTATCCACTGCGCCGTGGTCTAAAACATATTGTTCGATAACTTCCGCTTCCGCATGGACAATCTTTGCCGCTCCTTCGATCAGTAAGATAAGAACACTGCGCTGATCACCCAATTCAGGGAAGTGGTTGCCCGTTTCCTGACCATCGTAGAGGCGGACTACTGCCGGACGGGCCCCGGCCCGCATGAAAAGGCGGATCGCTTCTAAACCATCTGCCAGCTGATCAAAAGTATATGAAGCCAGGTGACGCTTTTCGGGCAGGGGCCAGATACGCAGGGTTGCCGCGGTGATTATCCCTAAAGTCCCTTCCGATCCGATGAAAAACTGGTCCACGCGGGGACCGGTTGAGGTGCGCGGGACGCTGCGCCCCCTGAAAATTGTGCCATCGGCTAATACCGCTTCGGTGGAAACCGCCATATCTTCAATTTTTCCGTAACGGGTGGAAAACTGCCCGGCAGCGCGGCAGGCCAGCCAGCCGCCGACGGTAGAGCAGCGCAGAGACTGCGGAAAATGCCCGCCGGTGTATCCTGACCGGTTGAGCTGTTCTTCATAGATGGCGCCGTTTAGCCCGCACTCCACTGTAACAAGAAGGTTTTCCTGGTCCAAATTGCGGATCCGGTTCATCCGCTTGAGGTCAACCATAATGCCTCCCCTGAGCGGAACTACACCGCCTAAAGCGCCCGAACCCTCACCATAGGGAACTACGGGAATCCTTCGTTCATGGGCCAGGGCCAGCACCCGGGAAACTTCTTCAGTTGTCTGCGGCCAGATTACCAGCTGCGGCAGGGCAGGAACTGCTCCTTCCAGCATCCAGATACTGTTTACCGGCCAGTAATCACGGCAGGTAGATAAAAGATCGATATGGTTTGACGATACATTATCAACCCCGATAATAGGGGAAACATCATCCGCATATTGATCTATTACTGCCTGCTTCACAGAGCCTTCCTGTAAAGTTGTTCTGATCGGTTCAGCCATTCTGCCAGCCTCCTTTCACCGAATTTCATAATACCAAGAAAGGGTTTAGCTATTATATTTTCGCCTTTTTGTGTTATAAATCCTTCAGTATAACTGGTTTCCAACCGCAATCCGTATGTTTTATTTGCTGCTGCTTATAAAAATTGATGCTTCTACAATTATTATAGAAAGTCGGACGGAGCAGAAGGATTTTCTAAGAAGATGTTGAAATAGTAACTGAGATAATAATTGCCAGTATACCCACCACAGCACATTCTCAGGTATAACAGGGTTTACTGAAGGGGTCATTTTCAAAACTAAATTTTAGGAGGGTTAACGCAATGCCTGTCTATGAGTATCTCTGCCGGGATTGCAAAAAAGTAACGGAAGTAAGAGCAACCCTGAGTGAAAAAGAAAAAGG
>SLHT01000234.1 GCA_007136055.1 Syntrophomonadaceae bacterium | reverse complement strand
TCATAAAAATGTGTAAGCTGCTGCAGAACTGAGAAAGGGGTTGAGCTGAATTGCTGGATATGCTTCTAGAATTTATAGAGGGCACTGGTTATTATAACCTAAAGTTAAATGATATTATAATGATTATTATTGCCTGTGTCCTCCTTTACCTCGGTATAGCAAAAAAATACGAACCGCTACTGCTGGTCCCGATTGGTTTCGGGGTCCTTTTGGTTAACATTCCTATCGGCGGTTTAATGCTTCCGGAAATCGGTACTGAACCCGGCGGTTTGCTTTATTACCTGTCCCTGGGTCTTGAGCTGGGCATTTATCCGCCCCTGATCTTTCTCGGGGTCGGAGCGATGACCGATTTTGGCCCGCTGATTGCCAACCCGGTAACGATTCTGCTCGGGGCCGCGGCCCAATTCGGGATATTCCTGACCTTCCTGGGGGCCATACTATTAGGTTTTTCCGCCCCTGAAGCAGGGGCTATCGGTATTATCGGGGGGGCAGACGGCCCTACTGCGATATTTCTTGCCAGCCGCCTGGCACCCGAACTGTTAGGCTCTATAGCTATAGCAGCATATTCCTACATGGCCCTGGTTCCGATTATTCAGCCGCCGATCATGCGCCTGCTGACAACCAGGAAAGAACGCCAGGTGGTCATGGAACAGTTGAGGTCTGTATCGAAGGTTGAAAAAGTTCTCTTTCCGGTTATTGTAATCATTATGACCGGTCTGCTGCTGCCGGCGGCCTTACCACTCCTGGGGATGCTTATGTTCGGCAACCTGATCAGGGAAAGCGGAGTAACTGACCGCCTGAGCAAAACCGCTCAAAACGAATTAAATAATATCATCGTAATCTTCCTCGGGCTAACTGTCGGAGCCAAGGCAACGGCAGTTTATTTCCTGACCGCTGAAACCATTATGATCATCGTTCTCGGCCTGGCTGCTTTCGCTTTCGGTACGGCAACAGGTGTTTTGATGGGTAAATTACTCTACGTCCTGACCGGGGGCAAAATTAACCCCCTGATCGGCTCGGCCGGGGTTTCAGCCGTTCCGATGGCAGCCCGCGTTTCTCAGGCAGTAGGTAAAGAAGAAAATCCGAATAATTACCTGCTGATGCATGCCATGGGTCCTAATGTGGCCGGTGTAATCGGTTCGGCAGTTGCTGCAGGAATCCTGTTGTCGATCCTGCTCTAATTTGGAAAGAGGTGTTCTTGTGTCAAATGTAAGAGTGAGATTCGCGCCCAGTCCTACCGGTGAACTACATATCGGCGGAGCCAGGACTGCTTTATTTAATTTCCTTTATGTAAGATCTGTAGGCGGGACCTTTATTTTGAGGATAGACGATACTGACCTGGAGAGGTCGCGTGCCGATTATACTGATAAATTGATCGCATCGTTGCGCTGGCTGGGTTTTGATTGGGATGAGGGTCCGTATTATCAATCGAAAAGGCTTATGGAGTATACCAGCGAAGCTGAACGTCTCCTGGCGGATAATAAAGCTTATCGCTGTTACTGCTCAATTGAAGACCTGGCTAAGGGACGCGATGCTGCCCATAAAGAGAACAGGGCATACCAGTACCCTGGCAAATGCAGAGATCTTGCTTCCGAAGCAGAAAAAGCCTACCTGAAAGAGGGAAGGGAGGCCGTGATCAGGCTGCGCACTCCCGACCATGGCTCTACCGTTGTGGATGATCAAATCAGGGGAGAAGTAAGCTTTGACAATGAAATGTTGGATGATTTCATTATTGTCAAATCAAACGGTCAGCCGACCTATAATTTTGCCAGTGTGGTTGATGACCTGCAAATGGGTATTACAGACGTGATCCGCGCCGAAGAACATCTTTCAAATACTCCCCGACAACTATTATGCGCACTGGCGCTGGGCTACAAACTGCCTCGTTTTGCCCACGTTCCAATGATCCTGGCGCCGGATCGAAGTAAACTGAGCAAGCGTCACGGGGCAACTTCAGTCGAAGAATTTTACAACGAAGGTTATCTGCCTGAAGCCCTGGTAAATTACATGGCTTTGCTGGGTTGGTCTCCGGGTGAAGACAGGGAAATCTTAACTCTGGAAGAAATGATCGATTCATTTAGCCTGCAAAGAGTAAATAAAACCGCGGCGATTTATGATGTGACCAAATTGGCCTGGATGAACGGACACTATATCCGTGAATATAAGCCGGATAAGCTGGCCGAAGCGTCCCTGCCGTTTTTTAAGCGGAGAGGACTCCTAAGAGAGGAATTGTCGGATCCTGAATATGATTATTTTAAGCGGGTTTTGAAGGCAGTCAGGGAGAGAGCCAGGACCCTTGTTGAGCTTGCCGATGCTGCGGAATATTTTTATCTTGAACAGGTTGAGTATGACGTAAAAGGGGTTAAAAAAGCGTTTAAAAAAGAAGGAACCGCTGAATTATTGCGCACAATGATTGAAGAGCTGCGCGCTGTAGAACCTTTCGACAGGGAGACTACGGAAGCTTTTTACCAGGATCTTGGCGAAAAAACGGGCCTTTCAATCGGCCGCCTGATCCAACCGACCCGCCTGGCCATTACAGGGCGCATGGGCGGTCCCGGCCTGTTCGAGATCATTGAACTGTTGGGCAAAGAAAAGACGATCGCCAGGTTGGAAAAAGCGATCGACTATATTGACCGGTACCAGGGGTCAGATTAAGCGTGTTTATTTATTACTGTCATCTTGTTTAGCTTCTTCTTCTTCTTTCTTGTTGTAACCACTCTTCAGGAAGAAAACAAGCACAAAAAAGATACCAATCAGGACCAGTCCGGTTATCAGCTGCTGCATTATAAACGCTCCTTTGCTATAATTGTTAATTGCGAACCCGGGTAAACTTTTTGCTGTTCTTTTTTATTTAAAACAAAATCCCCGGATTACCCTCAGAAGGGTTCCTGAGAGATTTACCGGTAGTTCTTGAATTATTCATAATCTACAATCATATTGCCGCTTTTGTTCCGGTACGGTTTTCTGATCCGGGAAGCAAATGCCCTGTCGTCCAGCAGGTCCTGGTAAACACTGATCATTCTTTCCGCGCAATATCTTGAAGAAATAAGCTGGGCATTCTTGTAAGCCTGTTTACTCATCCTGTCATAGAGTTCTTTGTCTTGCAGAAGGGCAATAATTGCGTCAGTAAAGTCAGGGATGGAAGGATCGGTTAAAAGACCGTCTTCATCATGGGAGACCATTTCTGCCGGACCAAAAGCCCTGACCGCTACTACGGGCAGGCCGGTGGCTTTTGCTTCACCGATAACAAGTCCCTGGGTTTCTGTTACTGAAGGAAAGACAAACAGGTCAGCGCTGGCATAGCAGTGGACGATGGTCTGGCGCGGCAGTACCCCTGTAAAGGTAACTTTGTCTGCTATACCCATCTGGCGGCTCAACTGGCGCAGGTGGTTTTCCTGGGGGCCTTTTCCGACCAGTACCAGGCGGGTATCGGGAAATAGTTCCTGAACAGCATTGAAGGCTTTCATCAAAAAAACAACGTTTTTTTCCTTGCCGAGTCTTCCGACAAATAAGAGCACTTTTTCTTCAGGGTGGACCTGGAAGTTTTCTTGCAGCCAATTTGAATCGACTTCTTTAAATTCGTCCAGGTCAACTCCAGTGGGAATATTGACAGTTGGCGCTTCGACACCGATTCGCCGCAGGTAGTTTATAACAAGCTGCGAAGGCGCTACAACCATGTTGCAACGGTTGCAGAAGTTGCGGGCAATTGACTGAACAACATGCTTGGAGGTTTTTTCGGCAATCGGAAAGTAGTGGACGTACTGGTCGTACAGGGTGTGGAAGGTAAAAACAAGGGGCAGTTTATAGCGGCGCGCGGCTCTTGCCCCCAGTCTGCCCAGCAGGAAAGGCGAGTGAGAATGGATTATGTCGAGGCCGAGATTGCTGATGGTAGCACCAAGTTGCGACGAAAATGGAATGGGCAGCGCAAAATCGGGATTAATTGGCCATGGTACGGATACAAAGCGAAATACCCCTTCTTCTTTGGGTGGATGCAGCATGGGATAGTCGGGCCCGAAGATGTATACTTCATGGCCAAGTGCGGTGAACTCTCGCGAAAACAGTTCGATAGATCTGACTACCCCACTGGTATAGGGACGGAAGCTCTCTGTAAAAACGCCTATTTTCAATTGTTAAACCTCCCCGTATTTAACATGATCTTTGAAGGTTATTTATTTTGCTTCACTTTAAGCACTGGTTGAAAGAAGGCTAATTATCGTAAGCCTTGTCAAATAGCCTGTCGGAAATAGACATAACTCTTTCCATGTCTCCGGGGTGTCCATAGCTTTCAACCACCGCAATACTGGTTTCATGAATATTTTTAAACCTATCCACACGGGATTCGCTCAGGTTGTATTCTTGCGGTGAAGCGGCAAATATATCTGAAAGAAGGAGGACACGGTGTTGCCATCCTCGGTGGGTCCAGCTTACTTCATAATCGACATCGCTGATCCAGGTTTCACCCGTATCATAATTCTTGGTCAACTCTAAATCCAAGAGCAGGCTAAATTCACTATAGATAGAATTATGGCCGTCACCTTCGTATTGATGAGTGAGAAAACTTCCCTGGGAATAAATAGCAAGCGTTGCTCTTTCTGCACCATCTTCCGTTTCATTAAAAAACCATTCTATTGGTTGAATCCACTTTGGGTGTCCTCCTATGATCAAGTCGGCGCCTGCCACTGCCAATTCCGCTGCGACCTGGCGGAGTCTCTGAGGCTGTGGTTCATGTGAGTGCTCAGCGCCCCAGTGGGGGAATACCGCTACCAGGTCTGCTCCATTTTCCCGGGCAGCTTGAATATCTTCGAGTACGGGCGTTATATCTGCAAAGTCGGGCACAAGGTTTACGCAGTATTCATGGCCTTCCGGAACAGGGATTCCATTGGTCCCGTAAGTATAAGCCAGAAGGGCTATTTTAATGCCGTTTGCGTTTATTATCAGGGGAGAATTGCGTTCTTCCCAACTTTTATGGGCGCCGATCGTTTTTGCCCCGAGACTGCGGATGTGATCGAGCGTCACCATAAGGCCTTCAAGCCCTCGATCAAGAGCGTGATTGTTTCCTAAAGTAAAAACATTGATGCCTGCATCATAAAGAGCTTCTGATAATTCCTGGGGAGAGTTAAATTCCGGAAAACCTGTGTAGCCGCTTACTCCCCACCCGGCGGACACAATATCAGGGCCTGCCTGGGCAACCTCAAGATCGCCTACAACCAGGTCAGCAGATTGTAAGTATGGGGCGATAAATTCAAAACTGGGAGTAAAATCATACTGATAAACCCCGGTTTTAGCCTGACGAATTTGTGTTTCGGCAGCCATTATATTGCCTGTAGTGATCAAGTTAACTGTACGCAGATCTGGTTCCGGCTTGTCCTCAGCTTCCTCAACAGGTTCTTTTTCAAAATCAACAGCTGAACTGTCGTTATGTTCGGCAGGTTCACCGGTAGTTAAAGTTAACAACGTGCCAGGGGGGTATGTATCGCCCGTTACTGTGCCGATATAAAAAGAAAATAATACCGTTATAATTAAAAGCGTAAAAAAATAGATGTGGCGCATTATTTGTTCACCATCCTGTTGCGTTTCTTTGACAACTAGTAATCTTAAATTACACTTCAATAAATCATAAAGCGATGTTCTTTTTAACTACGACATTATAATTATTATAACATTTTGGGCAAGTATTGTACTATGTTCGCAGAAAAAAAGGAGTTACTTCACCCCGGGTAAAATATCTTAACATCTTTAACCAGGGGGATACCAGAGGCCTATAATATGGGTTTAAATCGCTCTTACCAGCTTGAAAACCAGTGTAGGGTGGAGTAGAGCCAGGGCCATTTTGCTCCTTCTTCTCCATCAAGGTTGTAGTCCGGCGAGTCGGCAGAATACCCCCCTATTTCGGGATGAGGGCCGTAGAGGAGATATTTGCCTTCACCGTAGCGTCCTGCTATTACGGCCGGTTGATCGTTTACAGCATAGCGGGCCAGGATTTCAATTTCATACTGATCATCATAAGGTTCAAAGTAAGGGCCGTCAAAATAATAGAAATCAAGCGACTGACCAAAGCTTTCGTTAGCCGGGTGATTGCTGTCCAGGTTGAAAGTGCCGGTTTCGCCCCAGCCGATTTGGCCTGACAGGGGACCGATGCCCCGGCCGTCGAAAAACCCGAGCGGATAGTGATATTCGGTGCCCTGCCAGCGGAGAATATCGGAAGCGTAATATGCTCCGGCGCAGGTTCCTACAAATGAGCCGCCTTCTTTAACAAAAGATCGAATATTTTCATGGTCGGAAATATAGTTTTTATATTCAGCCGCAAAGCCGCCAGTAAAAAGAATTATTTCATAATGCTCGCTAAAATTGAGAGATACGGCCTCCTGTTCGTCAAAGGAAGAGTAATCGATGTCATACTGGTCGAAAAAGTTTTCAAAGGCGGCTACATTGACGTCCCAACTGCCTTTTCCGCTGTAAATACCAATCCTGGGCACAGGTTTATGTTCATCAATCTCCTGCCCATTCTCTTCTTCCTTTGATTCTTCCTGATCTGAATTGCTGTTGCCGCCTACTTCTAATTCCTGCCAGGCTTGCTCTTCATCTTCATTTGCTTCATACTGATCCTGTCCGGCCGGTACGGCGCATGAGGTTAGAAAGAGAAGAGAGGATAGAAACAGGGCCGCTATGACCACCACGGTTATTTCAGAGTATAGTTTTCTGTTTGCTGCGTTCATAATTCCTCCGTAAAAGGTAATGCTAGATTACTATACTATTATAACAATAAGCAAAGTATTTATGTAGGGAGGTTCTAAAAAGACTATTTTAGCCGGTCGGAGGGAGGTCTGCTGGTTTAGAACAGCCGGTCCCTTCTTTAGTTAACATAAGATGTATTATAGGAAGTTGCCAAATATTTTTAGATCTTAATCTTACCTCCCTCCTCTAAATATTCCTTCTCCAGTGTTCCATAATTTCGTTGAATTTAATTCCGCAGTAAGGACAATTTATTTTGTAACGCAGTATATAACTGCAGTTGCTGCATTTAATAGCCGGAATCCTGATTATTGTATCCTCGTTATCATCGCCTAGTTTTATCTGCGGTTCTATAAGCGTTTCTAGAACTTTCTCCCGAGCTTCATTCTCTCCTCTGCTCACCCCTGTATCATGGTCTGTTTTAATCTCTTCTGCCCTGGTTTTATCTTTATATTTATTAGGATCTGCGCTTTTATCCGTGTTAGCGCCATTGGCTTTGCTGCTTGCGGCCCTTCCTGTCTTTTTAAATTCTTCAGAATGACTTGTTCCAGAATATTCTAAGCTGCCGCTGTAATTAACCGCACTTTGAGTAGCCGGCAGGCGTTGCTGCCGAGCTATAGAAACCGGCATTCCTCCGAACCTGTATGAATTATCAGTATATACGCATGTTATATTGTTGTTGAATATATACTTTGTATAAGTCTGTGTGGAGGTCAAATCACTGTGTCCGAGCGCTTCCTGCAGCAGGTTTATATCCCCTGTTTTTCTTATAAAATCAACAGCAAAAGTTTTTCTCAGCAGGTGTGGGTAAACATCTTTTGTGATGCCCGCTTTGCGGGCCAGGCGTTTAACCATCTCCCTGATATAACGATCTTTAAGCTGGCCGCCATTTAAAGTTGTAAATACATGTTTGCTGTTTTTTGGTTTTACATAGCACCATCTTTGCAGTATGGACAATTCGGTTTCTTCCAACCAAAGCGTTCGTTCACTGGCCGCACCACTTGCTTCTATGTGGACATTACCATCTTCCCAATTTAAGTCTTCGTTTTTCAGATTGATGATTTCATTAACCCGCAAACCAATATTTAGCATTAATCTGATTATGCAAAGGTTACGAATACCGGTAGGAACCCTGGGATTTGGTTGTTTTAACAGGGCAAGTTGTTCATAGCTGTTTAGTATTGAAGGCATTCGTCCGGATGCTCTCATGGTCCTCCACTCATTAAGTACCTAATCCATAATATACGGTACTGAAGTTTTAATATCCGGAATTATATATATATTCTGAGTTAAAATGGCCGTTTTGTCAAGTTTTAGCACCAGAATATTTTCAAATTTGCTTGACAAGCCAATGGTTATCAGATAATCTTAGCAGTAATATATTAAAAGCTATGATCGGAACTAGTAGCAGTGCAAATCATGAGCAGAGAACCGCCATTTGGTGCGAGGTGGTATGAAAAAACTGTGAACTCCTCCGTTAGCTGCCAACCGAAATTGTCGTCTAACGATCAAGAATAGGCCTGGCCGGAGACTTCCGTTATTTTAAAGAGTGGGCGGTAGATGTTGTGCTGCCAAGAAGAGTGGTACCACGGATATACTTTCGTCTCTTAGGCGAAAGTATTTATTTTTTATTGCCTCTCCTTCAATTTAAATTTCGGCTGGTTATGACCCTTTAAAAAGGGTTGATAAATGATACGATTGGAGTGATTAATAATGAAGAGTAAAAATAGTGCTGATAAAGTTTACCTTTTTGACAGCACACTGCGTGACGGTGAGCAAACCCCGGGCGCGCGTCTTAACTATGAAGAAAAGCTGGAAGTAGCCCGCCAGCTTGCCCGCCTGGGAGTCGATATAATTGAAGCCGGCTTCCCAGTTTCCTCGCCCGGTGAAAAAAAAGCTGTCCAGAATATAGCCAGATTGGTAAAAGGTCCGGTGATCTGCGGCCTGGCAAGGGCTGTGCAGGGTGATATCGATGTAGCCTGGGAGGCTATTCGGGAAGCTGAGCGGCCACGCCTGCATGTATTTTTAGGCGCTTCCGATATTCATATGCAGTATAAATTAAAAAAAGACCCAAAACTACTGATCGAGCAAGGTGTCGAAGCGGTCAAGTATGCCCGTCGTTTTACAAATGATATCGAGTATTCTCCAGAAGATGCAACCAGGGCGCGGGAAGAGTATCTCTACGAGCTTTTAGAAGCGATTATAAAGGCCGGAGCTACCACGATAAATATTCCCGATACTGTAGGTTATGCTGTTCCCGAGGAATTTGGAGCTTTAATCAGGCGTTTAAGAGAGAATGTGCCGGGTATGGATAAGGTGATCTTAAGCGTGCACTGCCATAACGATCTTGGCATGGCCGTAGCGAATTCGCTTGAAGCTGTTAAAAACGGGGCCCGCCAGGTTGAATGCAATATAAACGGTATTGGAGAAAGGGCCGGTAATGCTGCTCTTGAAGAAATAGCCGTGGCCCTGCGCATCAGGCAGAACCATTTTCCTTATTATACAGACTTGAACTTTTCAGAAATATACAGGACCAGCCGCCTGGTAAGCAAATTGACTACAATATCTGTACCCGTAAACAAGGCTGTAGTGGGTTTAAACGCCTTCGCCCACTCCTCGGGTATCCACCAGGACGGAATTTTAAAGAACAAAGAAACCTATGAAATTATTGATGCTGAATTAATTGGCGGTAAAGCTGCCCAGATGTGTCTAACAGCCCGCAGTGGAAGGCATGCTGTTATGAATCAGCTGGATAAACTTAACTATTCCCTGCTGCCGGAGCAGCTTGAGACAATCTACGGTTACTTTGTCGAGTTGGCCGATAAAAAGAAAGAAGTATATCCTGAAGATTTAGAAGCCCTGGTTTTGGACCACCTTTCTTTTACCGAACCAAGATACAAGCTCGATTACCTGCAAACAATTAGCGGCAGTACAAGTATTCCTGCAGCTATTGTCCGCCTGATCAAAGAAGATGGCAGTACTACAGAAGAAGTTGCTGTCGGAGCAGGCCCTATAGATGCCGCTTACAACGCCATAAACAAGATAACCGGTTTGAGCATCGGTCTTGATAATTACCACCTAAATGCTGTCACCCAGGGCCGTGATGCATTAGGCGAAGTCCAGGTGGAAATGTCTTACCAGGATCGGACTATTACCGGACGCGGCACCAGCACCGATATTATCGAAGCCAGTGTTAAAGCCTATCTAAATGGTTTAAATAAACTTCTTAAGCTTAACGGTTACGGATAAATTAGCAGGTAGATAAAAGTAGGAGCAATTAAAAACAAACAGAGGTTCCATTTTCAGAAATATTATGATATAATTTCTTACAAATTATATGCAAAGCATATGCAAAGGGGTGATGATTTGGAGCCGCTAACTGATAAACAGAAAAGGGTGCTTGATTTTATTGAGCAAGAAGTGGCAAAGTGGAATTATCCTCCATCTGTAAGAGAAATATGTAAGGCGTTGAATATAAGATCAACAGCAACCGTGCACAACTATCTTGACATCCTCCAGGAAAAAGGCTACATCTCAAAAATGGCAACAAAGCCCAGGGCTATTAAGCTTTTAAAAAATAATGAAAGCGATCTAGAATTGAAATGTTATTTTGCTCCCCTGGTCGGTAAGATAACCGCCGGGCAGCCTATTCTTGCTGAAGAAAACAGGGAAGGTTACTTTCCGGTTCCTAATTACTTGTCGACAGGAGAAGACTGTTTTGTTTTAAAAGTTTCAGGGGACAGTATGGTCGGTGCAGGAATCAATGATGGCGATTATGTTATTGTCCGGCAGCAGACTACCGCTGAAAATGGTGAGATCGTCGCCGCCCTGCTTGAAGATGAAGCTACCGTGAAGCGTTTCTACCGTGAGAATGGTAATTATCGACTCCAACCTGAAAATGATGCTTATGCACCTTTGTGGGTCAACGAAGTTAAAATATTGGGCAGGGTAATCGGTTTATTCCGCAGGATTTAATTGCTTTTTTGTAAAAGGTCAGCAGCTTTAATTTTTCTTTGCAGAAGAAACGTAATGCTCCAGCTTATCTGCCAGATCGGGGTCTACAACAGCTGTAATTTCAATATGATCAGGTTGGTATTGAACGCTTTGAATATCGCCCTGCTCCTGAATTTCCGCATAAAGTTTCCCTTCACTGTAAGGAAGGTATAGCTTTAACCGGTAACGCCGCTTGCTTAAAAAAGCGGCGATATTTTCTTTTAAGGCAGGCATCCCCTCTTCTGTCTGTGCTGATATGAAAGAAGCCGAAGGAAATTCGCGGGTCAGGTAGGCCTTTTCAAAGTATTCATCGATCAAGTCGATCTTATTAAAAACCAGTAACTCGCGTAAATAATAGTCAGGGTTAATTCTTGACAGGTGTTCACGCACAACTTTAATCTGGTTTAAGTGATCGGGATGACTTATGTCGACAACATGCAGCAGGAGATCGGCGGCAGATATTTCTTCCAGTGTAGCCTGAAACGCGGTGATTAGCTGTTGTGGAAGCTTTTCAATAAAGCCGACTGTATCAGTGAATAAGACCTCTTTACTTCCATTTAGAGAGCCCCGCCTGACCATCGGATCAAGAGTAGCGAAAACCTTGTCTTCTGTATAAAGATCTGCGCCTGTCAGGGCATTGAGCAGTGTTGATTTACCTGCATTTGTATAACCCACCAGGCTTATTACATAAAAACGGTTTCGCTTGCGGCGTTGTCTGTGCAGCAGGCGCTGTTTTCTTAAGGAAGCAATTTCCTTTTTCAGGTCGCTGATCCGGCGCCGGATTACCCTGCGGTCAACTTCCAGCTGGGTTTCCCCAGGGCCCCTGGTTCCTATACCGCCTCCCAGGCGTGACAACTGGTTGCCTAACCCGATTAAACGAGGCATAAGGTAATGTAGTTGGGCCAGTTCAACCTGCAGTTTGCCTTCACGGGAAAGTGCGCGGCGGGCAAATATATCAAGAATAAGAGCTGTCCGATCAACTACCTTAACCCCGAAAATTTTGTCCAGGTTGCGGATCTGCGACGGGGAAAGTTCCTCATTAAATATTACCATATCTGCATTGTACATTTGGACCAAAGCAGCCAACTCTTCGGTTTTGCCTTTGCCAATATAGTAAGCCCTGTCCGGTGATTGCCTGTTTTGAATTATGCTATCAATAACGACGGCGCCGGCAGTATGGGTCAGGAGGGCCAATTCTTCCATTGAACGTTCAACATCCTGATCAGATCTACCCGAGTTCAGTCCAACTAAAATTGCTTTTTCTTTGGCAGTCATCAGCCACCCCTCTCTGCCTGCAATAGGGTTGCTATAGTAAAAAAAGACCCTTTACTTAAGTGTCTTTTTTTATTAACTTGTGGCCATATTTATTCATTGTCTGCTGCAGGAGCATCATTTCCGGAGTTTTCATTTTCCATCGCTTTCAAGTTGATGTTGCGTACAGGAATAATTGTTGACACAGCGTGTTTGTAAACAAGCTGCTGTTTACCCTCTACTTCCAACAGCAGTGTGAAGTTATCAAAACTGCGGACGACCCCCTTGATTTGATACCCATTGACTAAAAATACCGTGGTTAAAATGTTTTCTTTGCGAGCCTGGTTAAGAAAAGTATCCTGTAAATTAATTGTGCCCTTCATTTATCTGGCTCCCTTCGTATCCTGTTGCTTTCGGTTCTATATATTCGCCCGTTAGGGGGCTATATCCTTCACTTTCAAGTAAATATTTTCTGCAATATCGTAATAAGAGGTCTGATTCTTAATTTCAGCCCATTGAACATCCTTTTCCCTGCGAAACCAGGTTAACTGACGCTTAGCCAAATTACGGGTCTGCTTCTTAATTTCTGCTATTGTTTCATCCCAGTCCATATTACCCTGCAGGTAGTTTAATAACTGCCGGTACCCAAGAATCTGCATGCCGGGGCTGTTATGATCATAGCCTTGCCTTATAAGACTGCGAACCTCATTAAGAAAACCCTGCTCAACCATAACCTCAACCCGCCTTTCTATTCTGGTGTAAAGAATACCGCGATCCATGTAAAGAGCAAAATAAAAAAGATCATAGGGAGATTCCTGTCGTTTGGTTTTATCTACCTGTTCAGAAATCGGTTTGCCCTCCAATGTATATACTTCAATGGCCCTGATTATTCTTTTCCTGTCACGCGGGTTGATATTTTCCGCTGCCTGCGGATCAACCGTTTTTAATTTACGGTAAAGCAGATCTAAGCCTTCGTTACTGGAGGTTTGCTTTTCAAAAGCAGCTCTCAATTCAGGATTTGCGCCTTGTGGCCCGAAAGCATACCGATCAGTGACCGCTTTTATATAAAGACCTGAGCCGCCCACCATAAAAGGTAGTTTATTGGAATACCAAAGTTGTTCGATTTTAGCATCGGCCGCTTTCTGGTAATCTGCGGCGCTGAAATGCTGATCGGGGTCAGCATGATCAATTAAGTGATGTTTAACTACCTTTTGCTCCTCAAGCGACGGTTTAGCTGTGCCAATATTTAGACCGCGGTAGACCTGGGCTGAATCGGCGCTGATAATTTCAGTATTTAATTTGCGGGCCAGATTTATGGCCAGGGCTGATTTACCTGCGGCAGTTGGACCGGCCAATATCAGTAGTGGTATTTTACCTTTATTTCGCTGATCATTCATTTCTATTGCCTTTCCGATGAAAGCCTTTTTCCAGTTGAGTACGGTCGAAACTTATTACTGTCGGCCTGCCATGGGGACAATATTCGGCGTGCGGTGTATTTTCCCACTCTTTAAGCAGTATTTCCATCTCTTGCCTGGTCAGGGCTTGTTTTGCCTTTACAGCGCGATGACATGCAATTGTTTTAAGGATAGCTTCACGGTATTCAGCATCGGAATTATACCCGGCAGTAATTAACATTTCCAAAAGATCATAAAGCTGTGAGCTATCAACGTTGCTGCTTAACAAAAAGGGAACAGATCTTATTACGTAACTATCTTCGCCGATCGACTCTAATTCAAATCCTGACTCGCTTAAAAGCGGCAGCAGTCGTGGCATCTCACTTCGCCAGGTTACAGGAAGGTTCACGGTTAATGGAATTGTCAACTGCACACGTTCTTGTTTTTTAACCGGATTTTCAGACTGGATCAACTGATGATAATTAATTCTTTCATGTGCAGCGTGTTGATCAATGAGCAGTAGACAATCTTCTTTTTGGACCACCAGGTAACTTTGTAAAAATTGCCCAATCAGTCGACAGCTCTTAAATTTAGCTTCACTTTCATTTACTGCCATGTATTCTCCATATTGCTGAGAAGAATCTTTTTGGAAGAACTGGCTTTGTTCTCTATACTGCTCATCATCATGAGTGGATTGTTCATCTAAGCTAATATCTTTTAAGTTCTGCTGTTGAGTATTACTTCGGTCATATTTGTACCTTTCTTGAGGTATTCTTTCAGGCCATTGTGGTAGTTTTAGCTCACCCTGCAAGGTCATTTTGACAGCTCTGTAAATCAAGCTTTTAATAACTTCAGGTTCTCTAAACCGGATTTCTGTTTTGGCCGGGTGAACGTTTACATCAATATTACCAGAAGGGAGGTCAATAAATAAGACGGCCAGGGGATGGCGCTGTCTTGGCAGAAGATCACCGTAAGCTCTTTCCAGGGCGCTGACCATTAGTGGGTTTCTAATCAACCGCCCGTTTACGATTAGAATAATCCAGCGGCGGGATGACCTGGTCAGGAAAGGGGCAGACGTATATCCATGCAGGCTGCAGCCGCTTTCAGTATCTTTGCGTTTTAGCTCCAACATTGCTTCGGCAGTTTCGCTTCCGTAAAGAGAAGCAATCGCGTGCAGCACGATTCCGTCACCTGATGAGTTAAAGAGATTCCTCTTTCCGCTTTTTAAAGCAAAAGCTGTTTTGGGGTGCGCCAACGACATTTCTGAGAGCAGGGCGCTGACCCGGGTCGATTCAACAGCATCGGCGCGTAAAAATTTTAAACGACCGGGAGTATTGTAAAATAGGTTTCTTACTTCTACCCTTGTACCGAATGGGGCGCCTACCTCCTCCTGTTCAACCACTTCCCCACCCTCAAGGGTGATAACTGACCCTGAAAGGGCGCCTGCTGCTCTGGTAGTCATTTTTATCCTTGCTACGGCAGCAATGCTGGGCAGGGCCTCTCCCCTGAAGCCCAGGCTTGACAGGTGATCCAGATCTTCGATAACAGTAAGCTTGCTGGTTGCAAATCGCTTGAAAGCCAGGGGCAGTTCGGAAGCACTTATACCATGGCCGTTATCAGTTACACTGAGCAGGGCTTTACCGCCATTTGCTAATTCGACATCAATTTTAGTGGCCCCGGCATCGAGTGCATTTTCGACCAGTTCTTTAACCACTGAAGACGGGTTTTCGATTACCTCTCCGGCGGCAATTTGTTCAGCAGTATTTTTCTCGAGAATTTTTATTTCCAGCATTGACTTACTCCTCTTCGCCGGCAGTCTTTTCAATTTCAAGAAGCTTTTTTTGTAGCTCAAAAAGTTTCTGCATTGCATCAAGCGGTGTTATCCGGTTCAAATCAAGTTCTTTTAACTCTTCGGCTACCTCCACTTCTGCTTCGTGGTTGCTTATCGGTTCAGTTACCATTGGCAGAAAGGTTAGCTGTTGTTCTGCGGCTGTCGATGCAGCCAGTTCCAGCTCAGCAAGGATTGATTCGGCCCGGACCAGGACTTCAAACGGCACCCCGGCCAGGCGGGCGACATTAATACCGTAACTCTTATCCGCCCGCCCCGGTATTACCTGCCGTAAAAAGATCACCTCTTTACCTTTTTCTTTAACAACCATAGTATAATTCTTGATCCCGGGAAGTTCACCTTCCAGGTTAGTAAGTTCATGGTAATGAGTAGAAAAAAGAGTTTTTGCTTTAACTTTACTGCTGAGATATTCCAAAACTGAGCGGGCGATGCTCATCCCGTCATAAGTGCTGGTTCCCCGGCCAATTTCGTCAAGGATAATCAAGCTGTCGGGAGTAGATTCTTTGAGAATATCAGCTGTTTCCTGCATTTCAATCATAAAGGTACTGTGTCCCCTGCTCAGATCATCGCTGGCTCCGACCCGGGCAAAAACACGGTCTAAAATTGGCAATTCAGCTTTTTCGGCAGGGACGAAACTGCCCATTTGAGCCATTATGGAAATCAAGGCGGCACTGCGTATATAGGTGCTCTTGCCGGCCATGTTAGGCCCCGTAATGACAAGCAGGTAATGGTCACGGTTAATTATTATGTCGTTAGGAACAAATCTCTCAAAAGCCAGCTGTTCAACAACCGGGTGGCGGGCCTGACGGATTGCCATATTACCATTTTCTGTAATTAAGGGTCGGCAGTAATTATTTATTTCAGCTGTTTCAGCCGAGCTCTGGAGACAATCAATTTGGGCAAGCTCATAGGCAGCGGAAAGCAAGTCACCTGCACAGGAGGCAACCTTGTTTCGCAGTTCTTCAAACAGGGAATATTCAAGCACAGCAAGTTTATCCCGGGCCCCAATAATTTGTTCTTCCATCCGGTTCAACTCTTCGCTTGTAAAGCGTTCGGCATTAACCAGGGTTTGTTTGCGGTGGTATTCTGAAGGAACAAGGTCAAGGTTAGTCCTGGTTATTTCGATATAATAACCGAAATTGCGGTTATAACCGACACGAAGCGACTTGATTCCTGTCCGTAACCTTTCATTCTTTTCAAAATCCAGCAGCATAGTACTGCCTTCACTGGAAATAGTCCTAAGCTGATCAGCTTCTTCGTTGTAACCTGTTTTAAAAAGCCCCCCATCTTTGAGAGAAGTGGGCGGTTCTTCAACCAGGGCGCTTTCGATCAGAGCTATTAAATCTTCAAAAGGAGGTATTTTGTTGTTGATATCTTTAATGAGAGTTGACTCAAAACCATCCAGCAGTTTTTTTACCGGGCCCAGCTGCTGCAGGGACTTTTTTAAAGCAACCAAGTCACGGGCATTAACGCGCTGGTAAGAAAGCCGGCTGCAAAAGCGTTCCAGGTCAAATATATCCTGCAGTTTTTTGCGTAAATCTCTTTTTTGAAGGGGGTTTTTTAAGAGCTCTGTTACGGCATCCAAACGCGCTTCAATGTTGACCCGGTTCAGTAGCGGCAGCTCCACCCAGCGGCGTAACAGCCTTCTGCCCATACCCGTTAAGCAGCGGTCAATCAGCGCAAGCAGGCTGCCCTGTTTGCTGCCATCGCGGATTGATTGGGTCAGCTCCAGGTTTCGGTTGGTAATACTGTCTATAATCATGTTTTTATAGTTGAAATAAAGATCAAGCTTATAAAAATGCTTGCCTTCAGGCGGCAGTTGCTGTAAAAGTTCCAAATAGGTCAGCGCTGCAGCTGCACAGGTAGCGGCAAGGGTATAGTTGTCCAGGTTAAGTTCAGACCAGGTTTCTTCTCCCCATTTTTCTTTAATCAGTCTTTTTGTTTCACTGCGATCCGGAATTGTGGAAAGGGTTTCAATCAAGCTGCTTTTACTAACCCTGACCTGGTTGCGGCAAAATTGCTCTACTTCTTTAGAACTGCACATTATCTCTGATGGCTGAAGGCGTCGCAGCTCATCGGCAATAACTTCCCATGCTCCTTCACCATTATGTTCGGTGACCTTAAAATTTCCGGTCGAGATATCAACAGCAGCCAGGCCGATATACCGGTTATGATTACTGATTACTACAGCGAGATAGTTGTTGCGGCTTTCTTCAAGCATTTCCTGGTCGGTTATTGTTCCCGGGGTCATGATCCTGGTTATTTCACGCCGCACTAGCCCCCTGGCCTGCGTGGCTGTTTCAGTTTGGTCACAAATTACAACCTTATAGCCTTTAGCAAGCAGCTTATTGAGGTAGGATTCAACAGAGTGGATGGGCACCCCGGATAGGGGAATCGGATTATCACTACCGCCATCTCTGGATGTAAGGGCAATTTCCATTTCCTTTGCCGCAATTTCGGCGTCTTCATAGAAAAGCTCGTAGAAATCGCCAACCTGGAACATTAAAAGCTTGTCGGGATGTTGGGCTTTGACTGCCTTGTATTGTTCCATCATCGGGCTGATTTTGCTCAAGTTTCCCCCCCCTGCCTTACTGTCCTTACCCCTTGTGCAGTTGAATAGTTGCTTTATACTGCTGTTAAGACGGACATATTATTTATTAACACTAACTGACCGGCTCCCCAACCAGATTCCAGGTTCGGGCTTCGGTTATTTTAACTTTGATCAGCTTTCCTGTCTGGTCAGTGGGGCTCCTGAAGTGAACCAGCTTATTGGTCCTGGTCCGCCCTGCCTGGACTTCGGGATCATTCTTACTCGGCCCTTCGGCCAGGAGTTCTACTGTCTGATCAGTTAAAAGGCTGTTCAGTTCTTTACTGACCTGATGCTGAATCTCATTTAAACGCTGCAGCCTCAGTTCTTTTTCCCGATAAGTGGTGTTGTCCTGAAAAGCTGCCGCCGCGGTTTTTTTGCGCGGTGCATAAATAAATGAAAAAGCGTTTTCAAAGCGTGCTTTCTTGACCAGGTCGGCTGTTGCCAGGAAATCATCTTCTTCTTCGCCGGGAAAGCCGATAATAATATCGGATGTGATCGAAACACCTTCAATGGCTGTTTTAATTTTTCCGACCAGGTTAAGATAATACTCGCGGGTATAACGGCGGTTCATCATTTCCAGAATTCGATTGCTTCCCGACTGAACAGGTAGATGAAAATGTTCGCAGATCTTTTCTCCTGTTCGAACTATGTCTATTAATTGATTGGAAAGGTCCTTGGGGTGGGAGGTCATAAAACGGACTCTTTCCAGCCCCTTTATCCTGTTCAGTTCAGCCAAAAGGTCGGCGAAAGTTTCGTTTCCGGGCAAATCCTGACCGTAGGAATTAACGTTTTGTCCCAGCAGCGTTATCTCAAGAAATCCATGATCTGCCAACTCGCGCGCTTCCACCAGAATATCTGTCATAGACCTGCTCCGTTCACGTCCGCGCACATAGGGCACAACGCAGTATGAACAGTAATTGTTACAACCGTATATGATTGGCAGCCAGGCTTTAAAGGAGCCGCTGTGGGCAACAGAAAGACCCTCTCTGTCGGAATAATCTTCTTTTATATCGATAACGGTCTCTTTTTTATCAGCGGCCCTGCGAATCAGTTCAGGTAAACGGGGCAGGGCATGAGTACCAAAAATAAGGTCTAAATGATGGAAACGTTCTTTTAAGTACTTTGCGGCATCTACCTGCTGTGACATACATCCGCCCACAGCAATCATTAAACCGCTGTTATTATTTTTCAGAGCGGCAAACTTGCCCAGGAGGGAAGCAACTTTATCTTCCGGTTTTTTACGCACGGCGCAGGTATTGATTATAATCAGGTCGGCTTCTTCAGGCCCCATCGCTGCCAGGTAACCCATATTTTCCAGGATTGCTGAAATAACTTCGGAGTCGTGCTCATTCATCTGGCAGCCGAGGGTGATTAAATAATACTTTTTATTCACTTTTAGCCTCCCTCAGTTAGATTGTTTCCAACCAGTTAAAGAAAGTTTCCCAGACCTGTTCGATGTGGTTGGAGAAGCGGTGGTCGGCTCCCTCAATTATTGCCAATGCTTTTGGTTCAGGTGCTGCCCTGAAGAGCAGGTGGGCATCTTCAACAGGGACTGATTCGTCGGCGGAGCCGTGAATAATCAGCAATCTGCAAAGGTTAAGTGATGCTGCATTCTCTAACAGATCATGCTGCAGAAGATCATAGAAAAAGTTTTTTTTCAGATGGATTGTCCCCTCGTCTCCCGTAATATTCACCAATTGATCAGGGGGGCCGTTTACCTGACACCCTGAGAAACGGCTGAATAGTTCGCTTAACCTGGCTGCTGCCGCCCAGGTGCAAACTGCGCTGATCTTACTATCGCGGGAAGCGTAATTTAAAACTGTGCTGCCACCGAAACTTCTACCGGTTAAAATTATCTTTGTATAGCCTCTTAGGCGGCACCATGCGACCACTGATTCCAGGTCTTCCGTGTGCCTGCCTAAAGAAATATCTTTCCAGGCGCCTTCACTTTCACCACAGCCGGCAAAATCGAATAACAGGGTGCTGAAGTCTCTTTCAGCAAGAGCTTCCCCCATTTCAACAGCGCGCCCTCCACCTTCTTTTGAACCGGTGAACCCGTGGCAGACGATAACAACAGCGGGATTACCGGTATCAATCAGGAGAGCTGATAAATGCAGTCCCTTTTTATTTGTAATGGTAATCTTTTGCCAGGTGGAATTAGTGATAAGTTTAACCTCGCTTTATGGAGATCGCCAGGTTTTGCTTTTGACTTATATTTTGCTTTCCGTAGCCCTGTTAATTAATTATGGTCTCATATTGCCAGGCCTGTTATTGAAACTTTCGCTGATCAGTCGCTGCGTGCTGAAAGGAATGTCATATTTATTGTTGCTTCGGCACTGCGCCGGCGTTTTTTTGAGCCAATTGCTAACGTTAGAAACACCTTTATTTACTCAGTTTTATTATCCTTTTGAACCTGAATGGCAAAGTCAGGGCACATATACTCGCACAGCTTGCAACCTGTGCATTCATCTTTATCGATCAGCACGGGACTTCCATCTTCACCGGGCTTCAAGTTATCCTTGGGGCAAAACTCAAAACAAATACCACAGTCTTTACAGCGTTCATTGTAAACTTTTAGGCTAAATTTTGCTTTACCCATGTTAACTTCCTTTCTAGCAACGTCCCTTATTTTATATTAACTGCTCCTGTTGGGCAGAACTCCCCGCAGCAGTAACATCGTATGCAAGAATCTATTTCTATATCCGGTATACTGCTTCCTGTAGAAATAACCTGGGCCGGGCACCATTTTGCGCACTGACCGCAGTTTGTGCAAAGCCTATCATCTATATTTGGATAAGGACGCCTGTTTTCCAACCAACCCCGCAGCCAGGTCACCGGGAAATTTGCTGCCAGCCGACCAATATTTCCACCGGCAGCTGTACCTTTATTAAATCCCCTGATCCGGCTTTCTTCCAGGCTTAAACCTTTAGTGGTAATCTCATTAAGATTAACACCTGCAAGACCTTTTTCCCTGGCCGCAGTTAACGTGGTAACCTGATCCGGCTTGAAGCCCGCGCATTCTGAGGCTATGCGGTCAAGGGCAACTGCGTTTGGTGAACCCAGTAACAGGCCGCTATTCTTTGGCTTACCTCTGCGCGGCCCTGCTCCTTCCATGGCAATTATTGCATCGATAATCGAAAGTGCAGGTTTAACAGCGAGGTATATTTCAACTACAATCCTCGCGAAATCCCGTGGCAATGGATGTTCAAAATGCATCCGGCTCTTTTTTTTGCCAACAATACAGCCGTAAGTATTCTTTACTGCTGCAGTTAATCCGGTTAGAGGATGGGTTTTTAGCTTAGCCACGTTAATTACAGTGTCAACCTCATCAAGCACAGCAGCCAGTTCCAGCTCTTGTTTGCCACTTCTTATATAATAATCCTTCTTTTTCATGCGGTCAAACACAATTAAGTTTGAATTTGTTTCTTCCGCAACGGCCTGCATGCCTGTTAACCGGTAGACACTAGCTTCCCTGTTACTGCCCGGGCTGTCTCCAATGTAAACCAGGCCACCCGCTTCCTGCACCAGTTCAGCCAGTGCTTTTATGACGATTGGATGAGTGGTGACGGCCTCTTCCGGTTTAACAGCAGCAAGCAGGTTTGGTTTTAGTAAAACTTTTTGTCCCGGACTGACAAAATAGCCGATCCCGCCCCATGGCGCTAATAAGTATTTTATACTTTCCAGGACAGTATCTTTCTGATAGCGGCTGCAGCGGACTATGGAAACTGTGTTACTCAGGTTATTTTGCATCAAACGCTCCTTGCTGGTAAATCAGTTTTTAAAATTATGATGACGAAACTTCCCGGCAAAAGTGGACCATATGCGCCTGAAGTCAGGAAAAGACCCTGTGCGCTTTTTTTGAACTAAGAGATAGGCTGCGGCAGCCAGGATTGCGATTACCAGTATGAATAACCACGGTGATATATCAAGGACAGTTTTAAGAATACCAATTGTTGCGCTCATTGTTCCTGTCAGGGCAATACTGGCAGCAATATAGACAAAGCTAAAAAGCGCTCCACCAAGGAAAGTATATATAATAAAAAGAAAAAAGTTCACGTGCATCGCTCCGGCTGGAAAGGAACCAAAGGTACGGGAAAAACCCCATAGCTGGGCCATAAATATTGAAAAAATGCCATACTTGTCCCATAGCCTCAGAATATTGGATTTATTTGATGCACGAGCTACTTTGGAGTGTTCAGGGTGCCGAACTAAAAAACCCGTTTTAACTGCTGTCCCGGCCATGCTGCCAAGCAAGCCGACAACATAACTGAATATAGAACCGACGGTAATACCAATAGTTGAGGCCAATAGCAAAGTCCAGAATGATACTGATCCTCTTAAAATCATTGTTCCGGCTGTAAGCAGAACAATAGTAGAAGCGAATGGAACACCCGCACTTTCAGCAAACATGGCCGCAGCGATGCCGGTAGTGCCGTAACGCGATATTAAAAGCTCCAGAAAATCAAAAATCGGATCCAATTGTTCAATTTGTTCTATTTGCTCCAGCGGTTCGCCATTATTCATTGTTTCTTAATCCACCACCCGTCCGGTTAATAGGGCAAACATTCCCCATATACCGGCTTCAGGTTCCAGTTCGGCCGGGAACACTTCAAAGGGGGTAATTTCAACAGAGGGCTTTATGGCTTCTTTTTTAATCTGTTCGGCCACTCCAGCCAGGTAATCGCTCCTGTTGCCCGCAACACCACCACCGATAACCAGGCAGGAAGGGTTAAACAAGGTGACCAGGTTGGCCAGACCTCTGCCGGTATTTTTTATGGTTTGACTAATAATCTCTTCAGCTAAAGTGTTTCCTGATTCAGCCTGCTCAAAAAGCCAGCGGGTGTCAAGCTTATCTCCACCGTGATCGCTTTCAGACCACAATGACCTGGCGCTCAGGGCAAGGCCGGTACCTGAGGTCCAGATTTCGAGACAGTCGTTACCGCTGCAATTGCATGTCCTCCCCTTGCCGAAAGGTTTAATATGCCCTATTTCGCCGGCAAAACCGCTGCTGCCGCGGTACAACCGGCCATTTAAAAAGAGTCCTCCGCCAATTCCGGTACTGATTGTGATATAAATAACGTCACGGTGCCCTTTGGCTGCGCCGAAATACACCTCGCCAACCACGGCGGCATTAGCGTCGTTTTCAATTATAACCGGACACTTAAAAGCTTTAGACATCATTTCTCCAAAAGGGACAGGTTCAGACCAGTGCAGGTTTGGAGATTGGTAGACCAATCCCTTGTTATGATCTAAAAATCCGGCAATGCAAACACCAATGCCTTTTGGCTTGCTTTTAGCCTCCAGCCCACATTCAGAGTTGGCTTTTTGAAGTAGTGTTTCCATGGTTCGGATGATAGCGGCAGGTTCCTCAGGTCTGGGCGTTGCTGCCTTTTCCCTGAATAAAACATTACCGGTGCCGTCAATTAAAAGCAGTAATATTTTGCTGCCGCCGATATCAACCGCACAATAAAGATCATCTCTCATTTTAGTTATAGCTCCTTAGTAGGACCGGAGTTTCCGGTAGAAGAGGCAATCTTTTTTTCGTACAGGTAATCTTCATAGATATACATTAACTCTTTATCGAATAGCGTCCGTTTTAAATCTACAGTCACCGCCCGCACAGACTTCAGTAAATCAGCTGCTTCGTCATCTGACAAGTCGATACCGTATTCTACAAATTTCATTTTTATCGCTTTTGAACCTGAATGCTTGCCGATTACGATCTGTCTTTCCAGGCCGACATCTTCCGGCCTGAAGATTTCATAAGTTTCGGGATGTTTGAGAACCCCGTCAGCATGGATGCCTGATTCATGCGCAAAAGTATTGGCTCCAACGATTGGTTTGGACGGATAAAGCTGCCTTCCGGATGCCCGGGCTACATATTCGCAGAGGTTGCGGAAATCTTTGGTTTGCATGCCCAGGTTTATGTCAAATAAGTGCTTCAGGGCCATGGCAACTTCTTCCAGGGCTGCGTTACCCGCCCTCTCACCGAGCCCATTAATAGTTACGCCCAGAAACTGCGCCCCTGCCTTCAAACCGGCCAGAGTATTGGCCGTAGCCATACCAAAATCATTGTGGGTGTGCATTTCGATAGCCATGCCTGTTTTTTCGATCAACTCGGTAATAATGCGGTGGGTCTTAAAAGGCTCAAGGGTGCCGATCGTATCACAAAATCTCAGCCTGTCTGCCCCTGCAGCCCTGGCCTCTTCGGCAAACTGAACCAAAAAGTCCATCTCGGTACGGGAAGCGTCTTCGGCATTAACCGAAATATAGAGCCCCTGTTTTTTCGCAAATTTGACTGCTTCAGTCATATTTTTAAGAACCCATTCACGTGATGTTTTCAGCTTATAATTGATATGGATGTCCGAGGTAGAAATTGAGATCGCCACTGCGTCTACACCACATTCTATAGAGTGCTTTATATCTTCAACGTTAGCCCTGTTCCAGGCCATAATTGAAGCGTTTAGTTTATAACCAACTATTTCCTTAATAACTTCTTTTTCATCCCCGCCCATGACCGGTATTCCCGCTTCGATCTGATGCACTCCTAAGTTATCAAGCATTTTAGCGATTCTCAGTTTTTCGCGGTTCGAAAAGACAACCCCGGCAGTCTGTTCACCGTCGCGTAAAGTAGTGTCCACCAGCATGGGCAGCTTGTTTAATAAAGCATC
>SLHT01000249.1 GCA_007136055.1 Syntrophomonadaceae bacterium | reverse complement strand
TTGCCGGTATTATTTGCCGGGCGCCCTGCATCCTGCAGCAGGAAATATGCTTTATGAATCAATAAGTGCACGAATTAGGGGAAGGCTTTGAATTCGTACACTTATTATCATTCCGCCGACTAAATGTGTTTTTCGATCTTTTCGGTCAGGGCCTGCTTGTTCATGGCTCCTGTAAAACTGTCGACTACCTGGCCATTTTTGAATAAGAACATTGAGGGGATCCCCATAACTTCGTATTTCTGAGCGAGGTCGGGATTTTCGTCGACGTTAACTTTAACGACTTTTAAACTGCCGTCTTTATCCGAAGCAACATCTTCGAGGATGGGGCCGAGCATTTTGCAGGGACCGCACCAGGGTGCCCAGAAGTCTACCAGAACAGGTAATGATTCCTGCATTACCTCTTGATCGAATTGAGTTTCGTTAATATCTTTTACTACGCCTGCCATTTTGGAATTCCTCCTTTATTTACATCCAGCTGCACGTGCAGCTTCCTATAGAGTAATTCTACACCAGCACCTTTTAAGGGTCAACTGATAAAAAACGACCTGGGTGTGAGGATTAATTATCCAGGCAAGCTATAAGTTCATGAAACAGAAAAACAGGCAGGTTAACAGGCAACGACCTGATTTTGACCTGAATAGTAAAGCCGAATTATTAATTATATCCCTTAAGCTTGTATTATTGAACTGATCGGTAGCGATTATCTTCTTTATTATAGTTTTTGAGGACAGTATTATCGGGTATTTCAAATGCAAAAACTTCTTTAACTGATCAAACTACTTTAGAGCAGGCGATGCTCATGCTTATGGAATTCTTCACGAGCAGCGATATATTCTTCGGAACTAATCCTCCTATCTAGGGGCGGGAATTCGTCTGCCCTGTGGGCAGGATAGTACTGGGCCATGACGTTAACAGCACAACGGGGCGATATTTCTTTTTTTAAAAACCGGGCCATCTTATTGCTTTCGGCAAGGTTTTCGGGCATAACCAGGTGACGGATAAGCAGGCCCCTGTAAGCAAGACCGCCCGACCCGGTTTTCAGATCACCGACCTGCCTGTGCATTTCTTTTAAGCCTTCCCGCAGGCGGGTAAAGTAATCATCGACTGCCGTGTAACGTTTCCCGATGCTGTCAGAAGCAAACTTGGCATCAGGCATGTAGATATCGATAAAGCCTTCCATGAGGCGCAGGGATTCTACAGCCTCGTAGCCGCCGCAGTTGTAGACAACAGGCAGGCGCAGGCCTTGATCGGCGGCCAGATCTATGGCAGCAGTGATCTGATAGAGATAGGGGGTCGGGCTAACCAGGTTGATATTGCTGCAGCCCTGGTTCTGCAGGCCGAGCATGACGGTTGCAAGCTGTTCGACGGATAATTTTTCTCCTTGCTCTGCACCGTAACTGATCGTCCAATTTTGGCAAAAGAGACATCTAAGATTACAATTGACAAAAAAGATCGTGCCGGAACCGCCGGGGCCGACCAGTTCGCGTTCTTCGCCAAAGTGAGGCCCGGCATTACTGATTACCAGGCCGTCATCAGCGCCACACCGTCCCCTTTCTCCCTCCAACCTGTTTACGCGGCAGCTGCGGGGACAAAGGACGCATTTCTCCATCATTTTATATAATTTTTCATTGCGCTCTGCCCGTTCAGAAGCGGTCATTTTCAAATAAGCGGAAGTAAAATTATTTTGAGAATCCGGTTTTTTGCGGAAAATCATTCTAGATCACCACTTTGAAATTTGACTTGTCTTCCTCTCATTATATCTAATTATCTTCGGAGAAGGGAATCTTTTTCTCCGCCCGGGCAGGAAAGTTGCTACCCTTTATTGAATGATTATGTTTGTACTTAATCGGCTGACGATAAACCTTATTAACCGAAGATTATTCCCTGCAGTGAAGGAAAGACGCAGCGATTATATGGTAAAAGGACTCTTTAAGATTCTACAATAAGGGAGGCAAGGAAAATGATTAAGCAGATTTCAGTTTTCCTCGAGAATAAATCGGGACGGTTGGTCAGGGTGGCCCAGACACTCGGTGAGGCGGGAATAAATATCCGCGGGCTCTCCATTGCCGACACTTCAGACTTCGGTATTTTAAGAATGATTGTTGACCAACCGGACAGGGCGATCACTGAACTGAAGGCAAAAGGGGTGATGGCTACCGTCACCGAGGTTATAGCCATGGAAGTGCCCGACAACCCCGGCGGCCTGGCTACCGTGCTTTCATACATGGAAGATGCAGGTATCAATATTGAGTACCTTTATTCCTTCATTGAAAAGCCAGCCAGCAATGCAATTATCATGATGCGCGTAGAAAGAATTGACGATGCTTTAGAAGTGCTTAAGAAAAAAAATGTGCCGATTGTCGGCGGTGAGCGTATCTACGCTTTCTAGTAGCGCCAAGAGCAGCAATGGGAGTTGAATTAAATGCAAAATGATTTTTTCAGTACAGAAGAATTTTCTGCCCGTCAGAAAACCGGGCTGCGCCGGGCGATAAACCATGCCGCGCAGAACAGTCCTTTTTACCGCCGGCTTTTTGACGAAAAAAGCTTAAATCCCGATCAAATCGAAACACCTGATGATTTTGCTAATGTTCCATTTACAACGAAAAGCGATCTGAGGCAAGCTTACCCCTACGGAATGGCCGCGGTACCTTTAGATAAAATTCTACGCATCCATGCTTCTTCGGGAACGACAGGCAAACCGATCGTAGCCGGCTATACCAGGGCAGATTTAGAATGCTGGGCTGAAGGGGTGGCAAGAATCTGCGAAATGGCCGGTGTAACATCTAAAGACATTGCCCAGATATCTTTCGGTTACGGTCTTTTTACAGGCGGCTTTGGTCTGCATTACGGGCTGGAATGGCTGGGCACAACCGTTGTTCCTTTTTCGAGCGGCAATACAGAACGCCAGTTAGCCCTGATGCAGGACTTCCAGACCAACGTACTGGTCAGCACCCCTTCGTTCGCGATTTACATGGCTGAAGCGGCACGTGAGCTGGGTTATAACCCCCGCGATTTTGGTTTAAAAATCGGCCTTTTCGGTGGAGAGCCCTGTTCTGATGCGATGCGCGAAGATATTGAAAACCAGTGGGGTCTGAAAGCGACCGTTAATTACGGCCTGACTGAAGTGGTCGGCCCCGGCATTTCAGGCGAATGCCTGAAAACCAGGGGCATGCATATTTTAGAAGATATTTACTACCCGGAGATTATCGATCCCGAAAACGGTCGAGTTTTAGCGGACGGAGAGACCGGCGAGCTTGTGTTAACCCCGATGTTTAAAGAAGGCTTTCCCGTGCTGCGCTACCGCACAGGCGATATTACCCGCCTTATTCCGGGGCCCTGCCCCTGCGGGCGAACTACCCGACGCATGGATTATATTACCGGGCGCAGCGATGATATGATCATCATCAAGGGTGTAAACATCTTCCCGTCTCAGATCGAGGAAGTTTTGGCCGGTTTCCCTGAGGTTTCCCCGCATTACCGCCTTGTTCTTAAAAAGGATAAAGGTTTTATCAAGGATCTTGAAGTGCAGGTTGAGTTAACCCCTGAAGGTTTTACCGATAGCTTCCAGGAGTTGGAAGCCTTAGACGGGCGGATCCGGCAGCGCCTGCGCTCAACCCTGTCTTTAGGGCCGCGCGTTAAACTGATGGAGCCGAAGTCCCTGGAGCGGACAACGGGTAAGGCAAAACGTATTGTCGAAGAACAGGCCTGAGAAGCAGGCATGCAGCAAATACGCTGGCATGACATATTGTTAAGCAGGTTATGGACAGGCAATAGCGATAAGAATAGCAACTAAAATTTGCAGAAAGAGAGGAAGAAAGCTTTGAATGATAAACGTCTAGTTATGACCGGCAACGAGGCCATTGCTCTCGGAGCCTATGAAGGCGGTGTCACGGTGGGAACGGCCTACCCGGGAACACCGAGCACGGAGATACTGGAAAATTTAGCCTGTTACGAAGGCGTGGACTGTAACTGGTCGCCAAATGAAAAAACAGCCCTGGAAGTGGCAATCGGCGCTTCGATGGAAGGGGCACGGGTACTGGCAGCGATGAAACACGTCGGTGTGAACGTAGCTGCCGACCCCCTTATGACCCTGTCTTATACCGGAGTCGGCGGCGGGCTGGTTTTGGTTTCGGCCGACGACCCCGGGATGCACAGCTCGCAAAATGAGCAGGATAACCGCCACTATGCCCGCTTCGCAAAAATTCCTTTGCTGGAGCCTTCCGACAGCCAGGAAGCAAAAGATTATGTGATTGCCGCTTTAGAAATAAGCGAAAAATTTGATACCCCCGTGATGCTGCGCACTACTACCCGCATCTCTCATTCGCGCAGCACCGTAATTACCGGGGACCGGAAGGAACATCTGGTAACGGGCTTTAAAAAGAATCCGGCCAAGTACGTGATGCTGCCCGGCTTCGCCCGTCTGCGTCATCCGCTGGTGGAAGAGCGTTTACTAACCCTGGAAGAAGAAGCGGAAAAGAGTCCCCTGAACCGTATTGAGCACGGAACTAAACAGTTCGGTATCGTCTGCAGCGGGGTCGCTTACAACTATGCACGTGAGGCCCTCCCTGAAGCCAGCTTCCTAAAGCTGGGTTTCAGCCATCCCCTGCCGAAAAATATGGTCCGTGAGTTTGCAGCCCTGGTCGACGAAATTATCGTCATTGAGGAGCTGGACCCTTTCTTCGAGGAACAGCTCCTGGCAATGCACTTAGGTGTGCCTGTTAAGGGCAAGGAACTCTTCAGCCTGCTCGGTGAACTGGGCGCGGAAATTATACGCGAAAAGGTTCTGGGCAAGAAAGCTGAACTGATTGGAGTGCGTGATGATATTCCGGGCCGCCCGCCTGTTATGTGCCCGGGCTGCTCGCACCGCGGCGTTTTTCACATTTTGAAGAAGCTAAAGCTTAATGTAATGGGAGATATTGGATGCTACACCCTCGGTGCCCTGCCCCCACTGGAAGCTATCGATTCCTGTGTCTGTATGGGAGCGAGTATCGGGCTGGCTTTAGGGATGGCCAAAGCCAAACCCTCTTCCTCTGAAAACACGGTGGCCGTAATCGGCGATTCCACTTTTTTACATTCAGGAATAACCCCACTGTTGGACGCTGTTTATAATAATGCCCCGATTACGGTCCTGATCCTTGATAACAGCACTACGGCAATGACAGGCCACCAGGAACACCCGGGAACAGGCACAACCCTGCAGGGAGAACCGTCTGCTTCGGTTAATTTAGAAGGCCTTTGTAGCGCTCTCGGCGTGAAGAGAGTGGCAGCCATTGATGCCTTTGATTTAGAAGAACTGCGCACAACCATTAAAGCAGAGTTGGAAGCCGGGGAGCCATCTGTAGTTATCGTGCGCCGCCCCTGTGTCTTTTTACTTTCAACTTTCGAAGCGCCCCCGGAGGTGGACCAGGAAGCCTGTACCGGCTGCGGTACCTGCATTAAGCTGGGCTGCCCTGCCCTGAGCCTGAAAGAAGAAAAAGCGAGGATAAACCGCACGATCTGCACTTCCTGCGGCCTTTGCGAACAACTCTGCCGCTTCGATGCCATTAAACCGGTTGAAGAAAAGGCAGGTGAACGTAATGTCTAAAAACGACATTTTAATTGCCGGTGTGGGCGGACAGGGCACCATTCTAACCGGACGGATCATTGCCGCCCTTGCCATAGCAGAAGGTCTGGATGTTAAAACTGCCGAAACCCACGGCATGGCCCAGCGGGGCGGAAGTGTGATTACTCATGTCAGAATTGGCGAAAAGGTCTACTCACCGCTCATTCCCCAGGGTGACGGCGATTTTCTGCTTTCTTTCGAAAAACTGGAGGCCCTGCGCTGGCTGCCTTACTTATCGCCACGGGGGACTGTAATCGTCAACACTCAGGAATTGGAACCCCTACCCGTGCTAACAGGGCAGACAGAATACTCTACCGGAATTTTAGAAGAAATAGAAAGCAAGGCAGCCCGCCTGATTGCCGCCGATGCACTCTCTATCGAACCGGTTAACAAAAATGCGCGCATGGTAAACACCTTCCTGCTCGGCATCCTTGCCCAAACCATGGATTTTGAGAAGGACAAGTGGCTTAAAGTTATGGAACAGACAATCAAGGCCAAGCTGGTTGATATTAATAAGCAGGCCTTCGAAGCGGGCTGGCAGTTTGCCGGGAAGGACGGATGATTAGGCAGCAGCACTATAAGCACGCTACAGGTTAATGCAAAGAGGGCTTTCGGCAGGGTAGTAATCCTACCGGAAGCCCTTTTCGGGTGCAATTATCATACTGTGTTATGAGTCGCTTATTTGGGTCCCTGAGGGAGGCTGTCTACTCCCAGCTCCTTCATGATATCGCGGGTGGTCTGATCCAGTTTTGTTTCGCGGTCGCTGTCCAGGGGGTTTGGGGTGTGGGTTTCCTGGATTTCTTTAACCCGCTCCCGGGCGCGTTGGAAGATATCCTTTTGCCCTTCGGCATCCCAGCTACCGCGGTCGCGGCGGTCAACTACTGTAGAGGGGATGAAGGGTTCCGTTTTGAAGTGTCTGAAGGTGTGCTCAGATTCCAGGTAAACGCCGCCGGGGCCGAGTTCGTTGATTACGTCTACGGCCAGTGATTCGGGCGAGCAGTCGATGCCGCGGTGCAGTCGCAGGGCCATACCGCAAATTTCGTGGTCGATGACCAGCTTTTCCAGACTGAAAGAACTGACGAAGTCCAGGGCACCGACGCCTGAAATCATGTTTATGCCCGCCAACTGGGCAATTACGCCGCTGATCCCGGTTTCGAAGCCGGCCTGCATGTCGACCACTTTCGAATCGCTCAGGGCGGCATAGGTGTGGGTAGGCATGCCAAAGTATTTACCCATCTGCGAATAGGCGGCGGCAACCATGGTTGCTTCAACAGCGCTTAAGGGTGTGGTGCCGTAGTGCATATCAAAATGCACCGGCGCTCCGCCGTAGACGACTGGAGTTCCCGGATTGACACACTGGGCTAAAACTACGCCGCTTAATGTTTCAGCGGTATGAACGACTATTGATCCGGCCAGGGTGACCGGGGTGGCTGCGCCGGGCATGGGCATAGAGACGGTCTCCAGGGGCAGTCCATAGCGGGCGCAATCGATGATATTATGCGAACTGATATGGGTCCATTTCAGCGGGGGCGACGGGCAGATATCAAAAACTGCCACAGGTTTTTCGCGCAGCTGATCCTGGCCGCCGGCAACTGCTGCCAGCATGTCGCGCATGTGGGTTACACCGGGAACGCTGAAAGCGCCGGTTATCACCGACTTGGGCGAATTTTTCAGGCAGAGATAGAGACGATAACTGTCGCCGATCGGCTTGGGCACGTCGTAACATACCACGGAGGTTGACTGCAGTCGCACATTCTCCAGGGCGTCGTTGACCCGGCTGATCTGAACCAGGTCTTTCGATTCCGATTTACGCACGGTTTTGCCGTCGGATTCAACAAATTTGATCAGGGAAGAGCCCGGATCGAAGTAAACGTTGTTGCCGCCCAAGTGGGCGGAAGGTTCGCCTTCGCGATTGTAGAGCTGCAGGGAGGAAGGTGCTTTTTTAACAGCATCATCAACCATCTGCGGACTGAATTTGGCTATTTTTTTGTCGAAATCGACCTCAGCGCCGTGATCTTTTAGAATCTTCAGAGCTTCATCAGCTTCAAACTTAATACCGCTGGTTTCGAGCACGTTCAGCGCTTTTTCGTGGATCAATTTGATCTGTTCGTCACTGAGCAGTCGCAGGACTGGTTGGCCGGAAAAGGTGTATTTGTCCATTATGTTAACCTCCTATTAGTTAATCTATTGAACCAGTAATTTTTGTTTTGTTGTATACCGGTG
>SLHT01000187.1 GCA_007136055.1 Syntrophomonadaceae bacterium | reverse complement strand
TGCTGTCCTCAGAAGTGAATCCGGCAGGCGGCGGGCTAACAACTGGTCTAAGTTCATGATCACTCCTCCTGGATAAAAAGTGCAACAAGTGCTTTATAGCGTCTACTATAACATAAAAATGGTATCGGAATAATTTCGGGACACAATGAAAAATATTTTCGGAAATTGGCGTCCTATTAATGTTCCGGTCATTGTGATTACAAACGAGATCTGCAGATCATGGGCGGGCTATGTGCAAAACGCAATTTCCCTGGAATATGAAGTATTCATATCTGCACTTGAAAAAAATTTTAACCGTATTAAAAGCTGCAAAAGATTGAGCCGAGAAAAACTCTTGAAACACAAACCAGGCTCCCCCGGTTTTTTTAATATCTGATTGTCCGAGTAGCAGATGTGGCATCCATTTTGTTCCGTTATTCCGAAATTATGCGACTTGATTGAACCAATACCTCTTGGGTAAGATTATAAATTGGTGATAATAGCTTTTAGTTGTAACCTGCTATATGGTGGTGTAATATAAAAATTACAGAAAGTATATACTTAAAAACAGCCTGATTTTTTCCAACAGGAGCTGTCACCTTGGAAAATAATCGCAAACCATTGAATCCGGCAAGGGTTATGGCTTTAGGCTTCATGGGAACAATCCTCTTCGGATCATTACTGTTGATGATCCCCCAGGCCTCTAAAGGCACTGATCTATCCTACATCGATGCCCTCTTTACTGCTGCTTCCGCGGTTTGTGTAACCGGTCTGGTAGTAGTTGATACAGGTACTTTTTTTACTACGTTGGGACAGGGAATTATCATGTTCTTAATATTTACCGGATCTCTTGGTTTTATGACTATGACCACCCTGATCTTTATCTTTTTAGGACGGCAAATTTCCTTGCGTGATCGTCTTATAGTTAGAGAAGCTTTGAACCAGGAATCTTTGGCTGGAATAGTTTCATTGGTCAAAACAGTAATTTGTATTGCTTTGTTTTTCATTTTAATTGGAACTGCCATGCTCAGTATTCGTTTTATCCCTACGCTTGGCTATGAAGAAGGATTTTTCTTTGCCCTCTTCCATGCCGTGTCAGCTTTTGGCAACGCCGGCTTCGACCTCTTTGGACACTATAACAGCTTGATCCTTTTTCCCACCGATTACCTGGTAAATGGGACCATAATGATCCTTTTTATCATTGGCGGTCTTGGCTTTACCGTCATTTTGGAATTAATCAGGCGTTTTTGCCATAAAAGTCGAATCTCTTTGCACAGCCACTTAGTTTTATTTATAACCGGCATTCTTTTGTGCAGCGGCACTGTCCTGGTATTGCTGCTAGAATACAACAATCCTGAAACCATGGGCAACCTCTCGGCCGGTGCCAAAATATTTACCGCTCTGTTTACATCAGCAACAGCTCGGACAGCCGGGTTCAGCGTTTTAAGTACCGGTATGCTGCAGTATTCTACCCTGTTAATATTAATAGTGCTGATGTTTATCGGTGCTTCTCCTACTTCAACCGGCGGTGGGGTAAAAACAACAACCATGGGAGTAGTTGTGATTACTTTAATCGGAATAGTGCGCGGTCGTAACGAACCGGTAGTTTTCTCACGCCGATTGCCGACCCACCATATCATGAAGGCAATAGCAATCATTATTGCCGCTATAGCACTGGTATTCATAGCCTCTTTACTATTGACTATTTTTGAAAACCGGGATTTTCTAACCTTATTTTTTGAAGCATTTTCAGCTTTTGGCACAGTAGGTCTCTCTACCGGGATAACGCCGGAGTTGACCAACCACAGTAAAGTTGCTCTCATAGTTACCATGTTTTGTGGTAGAATTGGGCCGGTAACTTTACTGGCGGCTTTGGCACAAAAGAAACCAAAAGACGAAGTCTTGGAATACCCGGAAGAACATTTGATGCTTGGGTAACTATTTTAGTTAATTGATGAGGAGGTTTTCTAATGCACAAGCAGTTTTTAGTGATCGGAGCCGGCCGGTTCGGTTCAAGTATAGCCAGCAATCTTTATGAGCTGGGTCACGAGGTTATGATTATTGATAAAGACGAAACCCTGATTCAGCAAATAAGCGGTACTGTAACTAACGCGGCAAAAGCGGATGCTTCATCTGAAGAGTGCTTAAAAGCCCTGGACATAAAAGATTTCCATGCTGTGGTCATCGCAATTGGTGAAGATGTTCAAGCCAGCATCATGGCAACAATACTGCTGATCGAACTGGAAGCAAAATATATCGTAGCCAAAGCACAATCAGATATTCACGGGAAAGTCCTCAAAAAATTGGGAGTTAACCAGGTTGTTTTTCCTGAGCGCGAAATGGGGCAAAAACTGGCTCACAGCTTAATTCATCCTTCAATTATTGATTTAATTGAGCTCTCCGAGGATTACAGTGTGGTTGAAGTAACCGCCCCGGAAGCAATGATCGGAAAAACCTTGAAAGAACTTGACTTGCGGGCCAGGCACGGGATTAGCGTTATTGCCCTGCGTCGCAACAAGGGGGCCAATACCAGGATTTCGCCCAGGGCCGAAGATATTATCGAAGCAAATGATATTATCGTAGCTATTGGCAAAAACAAACACTTGAAAAAAATAAACTGGATCTAAGAAGAAGAAATAAAAAAGACAATAGATGAATACAAAAAGACATAAATTAATATTGGCTGCAAATATTTATATCTTTGCAGTTTTGTTTAGAGGAAAACCAGGCAAAACTGCACCATTGGCCAAAGATGCACTCGTATATCGGCAGTGGGGCGAAACAGCAGGCCGCCACGGGCAAATCAAACCTGCTTGAGTATTTCAGCAATTTAACCGGTGAAAGCAGGCCGGAGTGAAGTGGAAGGGCAATATTTAATTATATAAACAGAGCTCCCAGACGGGTGAGAAGGCCACCTACCAGGAAGGCGAGGCCGGTGGTCAGCAGGAAAATAAAGAGGGCAAACAGGGGTTTAAACTCACGGGCCACGGTGGCTATAATAGCAATACAGGGCACATAGAAAAGGCCGACAATGGCCCCGGTGAAAAGCTGAAGGGTAGTAAGTTCAAGATCCAGAAGTGGTAAGACTGCCAGCTCGCGGCGCAATATACCCAGGACCAGGGGAGCGGCAGCTTCTTCGGGCAGCCTGAGCCAGCCGGTAACAAGCGGGCTTATTGCTCTCCCCCAGGCAGCCATTATCCCGGTTTCATACAGCACAGCTGCAACGGCAACCGCTCCAATCATCGGTAAAGCTCCATCAGTGATATACAGTTTCAAGCGTAAATAGAGTTTTTTCATAATCCCGTCCAAGCGGGGCAGCAGCAGGTCAGGGATTTCTACCATGCTCTCAAGCTGGTCGCCTTTGATTATACGATTTAAGATCAGGCCGGCAACAATCATGACCAGCCAGCTGAATAAAAACACAGAAACCATAACAGCGGCAGAGCGAGCTGCCAGTAGCGATATAAAAGCGCCGGTTTGAGAAATACAGGGTACTGCCAGGCAAATCAGAATAGTAACTATAAGCCTTTCTTTGCGTGAAGAAAGCGACCTGCTGGCCATTATGGCCGGTATACCGCAGCCATAGCCAAGAGTAAGAGGGATTATTCCCGAACCGGCCAGGCCGACCCTGTTAAATAACCCGTCCAGTAAAATAGCCAGGCGCGGCATATAGCCGCTGTCCTCTACCAAGTTCAATACGGCATAAAAGGAAAGCACATATGGCAGGACTAGAGTAAAAGGCCACTCTAACCCTTTGACGAGAAAACCGTACTCGCCAATAAAAATATTCTGGATGATACCGGGTGGTAATAGCTCTGAAACCAGCATAACCAGGGGTGGAATGATTAAACCCCGAAATAGTGGTAAAAGCAGGAACTGGCGCAGTCCCATGCCTATTCCGACAATGCCTGCAAAGATAGCTGCCAGGATTAAAACTGCCAGGAGCAGGCCCGGCCAGGGCCTGGTTAACATTTGATCCCAACGGTCTTTTTTGGATGATACCGGGGGCTGTATTTTATAGAAAACCCGGTTAACTAAAGCTTCAACATTCTCCCAGGTAGCTTTTATGCCCGGTTTTTCCGGGGGGTTTTCCCTTTCAGGGTTAAGATAAGCGAGCATTTGTTCCTGCAGCTGGTCAATTCCTTCGCCGTTAACCGCAATGGTGGGAATAACCGGCACATTAAGTTGATCAGACAGGGCTTCGATATCTATAAGGTACCCTTTCTCTTGGGCCAGATCGCCCCTGTTCAGGGCAACCAGCAGGGGAACTTCAAGTTCTAAAAGCTGGAGCAGCAAATACAGGCCGGCCTCAAAGTTGCCGGCATCGAGGACATAAACAATCAAGCATGGTTTATGGTCTGGTTCCAACGCAACACCGGTCGAATCAATGCAGCAGGCTGAAGAAGTGGTCCGGGGGCAATCGCTGCCGGATCTGCCACAGATCATTTCGACTGCAACTCTTTCTGCTTCGCAGGTGGCACATAAAGAATATGTTCCCGGAACATCTATCAGGTCAATCATTTCTGCGCCAAGCTTCATGGCACCTCCGGCATAATCTACCGTTGTTCCGGTATAGTTGGCCACCCTGACATTTAAGCCGGTAAGACGGTTGAAAATAGCGCTTTTACCTACGTTGGGAGCGCCCATCAGTAGAATTGTTTTATTCATGCAGTTCCGGTTCTCCTTTATATAGGCTGGATAGTTATTTTTTCTGCCACTCGCCGGTGTAAAGCTATCTGGCGATCACCGGTTTTAACTACTACCGGGCCTCCAAAGAGCTGATGGCCCCGGCAGTGCAGCACCTTGCCCTTTCGGATACCCAGTGTGGAAAGCATGATATTATCAGGAACTCCCAGGACTATCCCGCTGTTTCCCGCTGCTAATTCCAGTAAAGAAACCTGGTTGTTAAGCTCAACTTCAATATTTAAATTTTCTACTTTAAGAGCCAATAAAATCCACCTCCGGCATGTTTTTCCTAAAGGTTGGCATATAACACGGAGCAATCAAAGGTTGCCTGTTTTTGATCAATACGCCTGTTAAATAAGGGTCTGACAGGGAGACTGTCATACTGGTGCGCCACTTCAGAACGGGGGCTGCGAAAAACAAGGCGCGCTTTACTTCCCCCCTTAGCAACCAGGCTATCCAGGATTTCTTGTTTTGGTTCTGCCTGAAGAGCTACCAGGGCAACATCGAAATCATGGGGAAAAGGATCCCGTCCATCAAGCATTAATACGGAGATTAAATGATCCATGTTTTGAGCGGCGATGCATTTACGGGCCACATCAACCGCACCTTGATCGTTGTCGATCGCCCACACCCGGGCCCCGGTAAATTTGGCGATCAAAAGCGCTGTAAAAGGAATCCCTCCACAGCCGATATTAAGGACCTGGTCACCGGCGGTAATACCGGCCAGCTTTATCTCGTTACGCACCACTTCATTATATATCCCGGAGTAAAGTGAAACCAGCATCCTGCTGGAAGCAATCTTTTTTTCCATCATTGCTACTACCGGAGCAACTATCTTCATCCGCAGCACCTTCCTGATCTGTAATAATTATTTTCGACAACAAAACTTTCTGCACCCATCCTGGAAACAGCTTTAGTTACCTTAAACGGACATTTCCCCTCAACGTTTACCTGGGACGATTTAAAAAACGCCTTTTCCAACCACAGTGGATTATTCCTGTAGATCAATTTTCCTCCCGGTTTTAGTCTATTAAGGGCTTGAATTATTATTTTTTCCTTGGGGCATATGTTTAGCGAAACCCAGACCGCATCATAAACAGAACAATCAACAAATAAACCATTTTCTGGAAATAGAGTAATTTTTGAAGAGTGCCCTTCTCTTACAACCAGGGCCTGCGCTTTATCTACTGCTTTAACGCTGCAATCACAGGCATCAACACGGCAGCCTTTTTGAGCCAGGTATAGAGCTGTACAGGGATAGGCTCCACACCCGATGTGCAGCACATAGGCCTCTTCTGTGAGATTGGCCAGGGCAAATTCTTTATTGAGCATGTCGGTGTAAAAAATATGTGCATAGAGGTAAGAAATCCAGCTGGAACAAACCGCCAGTGCTTCCAGGTGCTGAGCGATATTGAAAAAAGGAGAAACCTGTTCTTTCAAGCCGGGCTTTTTCCTGTAACCGGGTGTATATCTTGTATTAGTATTTGTGAACAATTTTTTCATTTGCATTTAACCTCTTTTCTTCCTGCACTTAAATAGCGATCAACTGCGAATAAGGGCAGCCAGGTCTTTGGTTCGGTTGTCACTTGCTTCTGTTGGACTATTTGTTTCTGCAGGAGGCTTATAAATGACCAGGTAAAAAGCACCCATGGCGGACCAGAGCAAAGGAATCCAATAGGTGATCAAACGTGATATTAAAGCTACAGCCAATCCTTCGGCAGGTGCTATTCCAACAAAGGAAAACATTAAGACCATTGTGCCTTCATATGACCCCAGGCCGCCCGGGAGCAAGGGAACCATGCTGACCAGGTAAGCTGTAAAGGTAATGATCGCTACTGCCGGGAGGCCAATACTTAGATCAAGCATACCGGTAACCAGGAATACTTTTAACGGATATAAGAGCCAGATCAGGGCAGAAACTGCAATTAGGGCAGTACCTTCTGAGAATGTAGTCAGGTTACGGGAGTTTGAGGAAGCGCGATTCACAAAAGCGGGTATACGACTGACTGCTTGAACCAGTTTGACCGGAAGCCTGGTGATGCTTGAGTTAATTCTTTCCTCACCTGTTCCGGTGTGTTTTTCACCGGTTTCTGCCCGGCCTTTAAAAACCCTGCCTTGAATATCTTTTTTGAAATAAAGGGCAGCAATAGCCATAAAGAAAGCCACTAGAAATCCAAAAGCATATAAGCTGATGGCAGGAAAGTCAAAATACAGGATTGCAGCTGTTACTGAGAGGGCAGAAAGTATAACAAAAGGAAGTAGTGAAAAGTATTTTAAGGCCAGCAAAATTCCGGTTAGCGCTTCATAGCCCAGGCTGCTGTAACGCTTAAACAGGTATACTTTAGCCGCTTCACCGCCCAGTTTTACCGAAGGGGTGATGCTTTCTATGTAGTTTCCGGCCAGGTTAACTGCAAGAACGTGGCCAAGAGAAAGCCGGCAATTGGCTTTTTTAAGAAGATATTGCCACTGACCGGCTGTGGCGGACAGGGTTAAAAACTGCAGGGCTATCAAAAGAACCATTATCCCCGGGACAGCTTTTAGTAAAGCGGTTAGTATATCTTCTCCACCGATTATAATAACTGCGGAAGTGATTAAAGTAATTGCTATAAGCCAAGGTAAGATTTTTTTAAAATGCATTTTGCTTCCTTTACAGGTCATTCCACACAGCCCCAAAATTTAGTTAGACAATACTAGCTTTTTGTTAAAACATTTACGCTAAATGGTTAGCGCAGCAATTTTTGCTTGGTAAAATCCTGCTTGCTTCGAGCAAACGGCATAGAGCAGGAAATGTTAGTGGTAACTAACATATCTATTTATAGCACATCTTTTTTATTGCTGTCAACCCCCCTGGAGCAATTTTTTTAGAACCAGTGTCTCAATTTTAATTAATCCTCCCCCAGAGAATCCATAGTTTGGTTTAAAATTATGTGCTGCAGTTTCCAGAGCTTATAGCATGGTGTAAAGATGGTCAATAATATGATTACACCAGTGGGGATAATACTCAGGCCAGTTTACAAAGAGGTAGAACCAGGTTTATCTAGTTTATGAGACAGCTGCGATTATTTTAGGCATGGGTGATAAAAATAGAACGATGTGACAGATGGTCGGTGAGAGCAAGCTCCAACTAGAAGAAAATTGACATTATGCAACTAATGTGATATAAAAAAATTGTTTAAAGAATCAAATATCGGGGCATTCTAATCTATTTCTTTTTAAACAATTGCCTTTAACTTTTA
>SLHT01000075.1 GCA_007136055.1 Syntrophomonadaceae bacterium | reverse complement strand
TGACACGGGGACGGGGGGAGTGTCAACTTTTCCAAGACAGCTAATGATCTTACAACTTACCCACCAAATATCATAACAAGGAGCTTAGCAATGCCTAGAACAGCAAGACGCAAAAGTGAAACCGGCATCTATCACCTCATTTTACGCGGAATAAACAGGCAGGCAGTATTTAATGACGAAGAAGATATTCAGAGATTTCTTGAAACCCTCCAAAAAATTCAAACAGAGAGTTGTTTTTCAATTTACGCATATTGCTTTATGGTTAACCATGTCCATCTGCTGATGCATGAAGGTGTGGAGTCATTAAGCAATGCCATGCGCAGGCTGGGTAGCAGCTATGTATACTGGTACAACCGGAAATACGATAGAACTGGTTACCTCTTTCAGGACCGCTATAAAAGTGAACCGGTGCACAACGATTCTTACTTATTAACCGTTTTAAGGTATATCCATCACAATCCCCTAAAAGCGAACCTCGTTAACACTGTTGATCAGTACAAATGGAGCAGCTATAAGGACTACGTGACTGGTAAAGGGTTTTCCGATATCGATTTCGTCCTTGATTTATTTCACGATGACAGGGAAAGGGCGCTAAAAGCCTTCGAAAGTTTCCACGACAAGAAAAACGATGACCGCTGTATAGACCTAGATAATTCTTTACGGCCCACAGATAAGGAAGCTACAGAGATAATATGTAAATTATGCAGTATTAAATCCCCTGCCGAGCTGAAAAAGAAAAACAGGACTGAAAGAAACCAATTCTTAAAACAACTGAAAGATGATCACAACATATCGGTCAGGCAAATCCAGCGATTAACCGGCATCAACAGGGGCCTGGCTTACAAGGCCTGATTTGAAGCTCTTCAAACATAAACAAACAAGGAAATTGACACGGGGACGGGGGACCTGTCAACTACAAGCTTATAAGTTTCTTTCTTCATGGTTAAAAAAGTTGACAGATCCCCCGTCCCCATGTCAACTTATTGGCCTGGGCGGGTAATAATGATAACCGGAATACCCAGTGCTCTTGAGGCATTTATTTTTTCAGGAGTGCCGCCGGAGGGGCCGCTGTCCTTGGTAATGACCAGGGCGGCAGAGTAGCGGAGTAAAAGCAGGCGGTTGATATCCTCGGCAAATGGACCCTGCATGGCAATAATGTTTTTCGGAGGGATACCGAGGCTGAGGCATTTTTCAAGCGAGGTTAAAACAGGCAGGATGCGCACGATTAGTTTTTTAGGATCGAGAACCCGGGTATAGTGTTCCAGCTTGCTGCTGCCGACAGTGAGGAAGATGTTTCCTGCCGTACCGGAAGCAAGCTGGACCGCTTCTTCCACATCATCAGCAGCTAACACACCACCGCTGCTTTCGATATCTGAACTCTGGCGCTCGAGGCGTTCATATACTATCCCGGCCCGGCAGCAGGCTGACCGGGCATAGACTGAAATTTTCTCGGCAAACGGGTGGGTGGCATCAACAATCCGCCTGATCTGCCTGGCTGCGATCAGCTGCATCAATTCCTCACCATCTAAAGCCCTGGAAGAAATCTCACCCTTGAATTCTTCACGCAAAAGCTGTCTGCCATAGTCAGTGGCAGTGGCAGCCATAACCCTGTGACCCTCCCTTTCCAGGGCAACAGCGGTTTGCCTGCCCTCACTCGTTCCGGCCAGAACCAGGATCACAGCTCATACCCCCTGGGGGTAATCATTTTGCCATTCTGCCAGTAGGTGCGGCTGTTGCCAATAATCACCAGGGTAGCCATATCGGCTTCTTCCATGCAGCAGGTCATATTTTCGAGGGTAACTTCCCACTTCTGCTGTTCTTTGCGTCCTGCCCCGCGGATCATGCCAACAGCAGTTTCTTCGACCTGGTGCTCCAGGACAATTTCACGCGCTTTTGCCAGCAGATCTGTCCGGCTCCGGCTGCGCGGATTGTAGAGGACAATCACAAAGTCAGCCGCCGCAGCTGCGTGAAGGCGCTTTTCAATCGCATCCCAGGGTGTAAGCAAATCGCTTAGGCTGATTACGGCAAAATCATGCATCAGAGGGGCGCCTAGCAGGGCAGCCGCCGCACCGGCAGCGGTAACACCCGGAATAATCTCGACCAGGGGTGGCTCAGGCTCTTCACCGACCACCTGCAAAAGCAGCCCGGCCATACCGTAAATGCCAGGGTCACCCCCGCTGACCAGGGCCACCTTTTTACCGCGCACTGCTTCTTCCACTGCTTGCCTACACCGTTCCACTTCTTTTCCCATCGCAGAAGCAATAATCTCTTTGCCTTCGATTAACTCTGCCACATGGTTGACATAAAGGCGGTAGCCGATAACCAGGTCGCTCTCAAAAAGGACATCTTTCGCCTGGGCAGTCAAATGCTCCGGGGAGCCGGGCCCGGTCCCGACAACGCTTACTTTTCCTGTAATCATCTTTTTCTCTCCTTAGAGTTGACACGGGGACGGGGGACCTGTCAACTTTTAAAAATTTCCGGTGATCCGCCTTTTCATTTGTAGCTAATATTTATGTACAGGTTAAATTAGTTGACACTTCCCCCGTCCCCGTGTCAACTTTTAAGCAGGAAAGTTTCGCCCTCAGCAAGGGCTACGGTTATGCCGTTGCCGCGTTGGACGGGGAAAAAGATTTCTCCGCTGCTGCCAAGCCGGGCGCAGGGTTCGGCTACGGCACCGACCCCGATCTGCTTTTCTACGAAATCAGAAGTTTCGCTATTACCTAAGGCGGCAGCAATTTCTTCGCGCCCGAATTTTTTTAGTGGCACGGCAAAGTGGCGGGCGGCTTCAATAATCCCCTCTTCACCAGCCTTGAACTCTCCAGTGGCCAGGCAGGAGAGCCCGGCTTCGGACAGGCCTGCCTCGGCAATGGCAGTTTTCACAGCAGCAATGATCTTATCACTCTGCACGCCCCTGCGGCAACCGACACCGGCAGCCAGGCTGCGCGGGCGCAGAACCAGGTAAGGCACCCCTGCGGGTAAAGGTGGCAGGTCCAGCAGGTTTGTCACCAGGACCGCACCGTGTTCTGCCCGGCTCAAATCTTCCTCCTGCCCGGTAAAGCGAATCTCACCTCCCAGGCACTGCTTCAGAGACTGCTTAAGGGGCCTGCTGCTGTAAAGCATAATTTCCCGCCCTTCAAGCAGGGCAGAACTAATCCTTTTCAGATCCGGCAGATTTTCCAGTTTCCAGCCCCACCGGCGGGCCAGGTCATCAAACGCCGGCAGGCCCTGTCCGTCGGTTGCAGTGGTAATAACTGGCTTTGCCTCAAGGAAGGCGGCTACCCTTTCAGTCAGCTCGTTTGCTCCTCCGAGGTGGCCTGATAACAGGCTGATTGCATAACATCCGCCTTCATCTACCACGACCACAGCCGGGTCTTCAGCCTTGCCGCGCAGACAGGGGGCAATACCGCGTACAGCCACGGCAACAGCAGAAATGAAAATCAGGGCATCGTAACTCTGAAAAATAGCAGCGACAGCCTTAGGAAAACCGCCTTCCAGGGGCAGGAGTTTACTTGAGCTGTCAGATCCATCCCCACCCTTGTAGCAAGAGCTTGCGTTACCCTCATTTTGCTCGCTGTCACTACTGGTAATATTTATACTTTCAGGCCGATCAATCTTCTCAGACCTGCTTTCAGGGCCGAAAATAGTTCTATTGTTACCCATATCACCGGTTAAACCACTTGAACCGCCGGGATCGGTGCTGTTAGTGCCAGGGCCAGTAGCTTTTATATGCTCAGAATGGCTCTGTCCACCGGTATCCTGTTCCGCCCCGATAAACCGCGGCGGCACGTAGATGTCAGCCGAAGGGTAAAGTTTAAGTAGATCCTGCGTTATCCCGATTCCCTTTCTACTAACCGCAATAAAGGCTACCCGCAACTTTTCCCCTCCCGGCAGCCGTGGGTAAACCCGGCATCATATAGTTTCGAGCGGCTGATCGGATCACCTAAAAATGGCCCGACTAAAATCAGGGCGCTCAGTTTCAAACCGGCCGCTTTTACTTTCCCGGAGATATCGGCAATAGTTCCCTCGATAACCTGCTCCTCTTGCCAGGAGGCCTTGTAAACCACGGCCACCGGGGTCTCTTCACTGTAACCCTGGCGCAGTTCATCGATCACTTTATCAATCATGCTGATGCTTAGGAAAATAGCCATACTGGCCCCGTGTTTGGCCAGACTGCCAAGAGCCTGTTCTTCAGGCACGGGGGTCCGGCCAGCCTGGCGGGTCAGGATAATGGTCTGCGATATTTCAGGCAGGGTGTATTCCTTACCCACCGCCGCCGCCGCCGCAGAAAATGAACTTACTCCCGGCACCATGGCGCAGGCAATATTCGCTTCGGCCAACAGTCCCATCTGCTCGCGCAGGGCCCCGTAAATACTGGGGTCGCCGCTCTGCAGGCGGACTACTTTTTTTCCCGCTTCCGCATATTCGATCATCACCTTGCAAATCTCTTCTAAATCCATACCCGCGCTGTCGTAAATGTTGCAGCCCTCTTTGACCCGCTCCAGCAGTTTTTTGTTAACCAGGGAGCCGGCATAAACTACCAGGTCCGCTTCCCGCAGCAGACGATCTCCCTTAACAGTAATTAGGTCGGGATTACCCGGCCCCGCTCCCACTATATAAACTAATTTACTCACTGCACCGGCTCCTTTCTCGAAATAATCAACGAAAAATAGGACAAATCTTCAGCGACCACAGATTTTAAATCGGTGATCACTCGCTCTTCGGGATGACCACAATTAACAACCAAAACGCTGCTATTGATGCGCCCCGCTTTATCCAGGGCGTTAATAAGATTTTGATACTGGCGGGCTACTTTAAAGATTACCACGGTATCGAAATGATCCAGGCTACCGTTATTTAAATCGGCAACAGCCGACCCGGGCAGCACGGCCATCTTCTCGTCACCCAAAGCCAGCGGGATACCCCCCGCTGCAGCTGCCGCGCTGAAAGATGTAATCCCGGGAATGGTCTGAACCCGGTAACCGGCCCTGCCCAGATGCTGGTTAAGATAAATGTAGGTGCTGTAGAGCATGGCATCGCCTAAAGTTAAAAAAGCTACCGACTGCCCCTGATCAAGCCGGTTCTTAATTGTTTCACAGCTCTGCCGCCAGGCTTCTTCCAGGCGATCCTGATCGCGGGTCATCGGAAAATCAAGCTCGATAATCTGAGACCCGGGTTTAATATAGCTGCCGGCGGTTTTACGGGCTGTACTCTCCTTGTCCCGCTCAGCGATGGGTACCGCCACGCAGCCGACTTCCTGCAGAATCCGGACTGCTTTATAGGTCAGAAGCTCCGGATCACCCGGGCCGACCCCGATTCCATATAATATTCCTTTCATTAACTGGCTCCTTTCACAGCTGATACTATAAACACCGGGTTAAGCGGCTGCAATGCAGTTCCGCCCCCCATCTTCCGGGAGCGGGAAATTACTGCCTGGATAAAGCCAATTTTTACGAAGTCGTGCTTCTCCAAGATTGCCAGGGCTTCAGTCAAAGTTTGTATTATAATGCAGTTAAGAACCACTACCCCACCCGGCACCAACAGCTCAAAAGCCTGATCAATAATTGCCTCAAGGCTCCCGCCGCTGCCACCAACGATAACCCGGTCAAAGGGACCTAAACCCTCAAGCGCTGCCGGGGCTTTTCCTTCAATAACCGTTACATTTTGCAGGCCAAAGCGCTCCAGGTTGGCCCTGATCAGGGCCACTGCTTCCGGATCGCGCTCAAGTGCCCAGACTTCTCCGCCTTTGTTGTCGCGGCCAGTTTCATTTTCCGCTTCCTTTTCTGTTCCGACCTCTTCTCCGCCCAGCAGGAGGGCGCATTCCACGCTCAGGCCGCCGCTACCGGCGCCGATATCGAGAACCCGGTTACCACGCTCCAACTTCAGCTTAGAAAGGGTTAAACAGCGAATTTCTTCCTTGGTCAGGGGCACATCACCGCGCACAAACTGCTCATCCGGCAGGCCGGGAACTACCCTGCTCTTTTCTTTACTCACTACAGATCACCACCAGGTTCAGGTCGGAGCCGCTGTGCGCTGTAAAATCTTCCGCCCGGCCCTCGCTGATTTTTTCGGTCGGGTAAGAGAGATCTTCCCCGATATATACTTTTTTATCTTTTAGCCCCGCTTCAGCCAGGGTGCGGCAGACCACTGCCGGGCTGTGCTTCTTATCGGTAAAAAGGGCCACAATTCCTTCTCCTTCAACTTCCGCAGCCAGGCCGTCCAATTTTCGCCCGTGTAAACTTAAATAACGGGCGTCCTGCCAGCAGAGGCCCAACCGGGCAAACATATACTGCACGGCGCTGATCCCGGGATAAACATCAAGCGCTGCCCGGCCGAACTCCCGGACCAGGCGGGGCAGGATGCTGTAAATGCCGGTATCTCCCGAAACAAGGATCCCTATTTTCCGGTTCACCATTTCTCTCTTAATTTCAGCCAGCACAGGATCCAGTTTTCCCTTAATTTCAATCTTTTCCCGACCCTGCAGATCGAAAAGAGCAAGGTTACGCTTTCCTCCAACCAGAAGATCGCACTCTTTAACTTTTCCGACCACGGCAGGCGGCAGGTATTCGGGCGAACCCGGCCCTACCGCCAGCACAGCAATTTTATGCACTTTTAAATTCCTCCAGTAAGCTGCGGGCCTTCCCGTCACTACCCAGCAGACCCCGCCTGAAATTAAAAAGGATTGTTCCAACCTCAACTTCATCATAGAGGTAGGCAGAAGCCCTTGCGCTTACTTCTTCAGCCAGCTGATCAAAGTAGCCTTCTCCGCCGATTTCACTTAACAAATCGACCATATCCTCGGTAGTAACCGCTTCCCTCATTTTAAGGATCGTCCCCCGGTGGGCGCCGAGAAGAGCTGCCCGCGCAGCAAAGGTTTCGAAACGGGCATCGGCCACCCGGCTATGAGTATTAAATATGCCGGCGACTACCTTGATCAGTTTGCCGATATGACCAATTGCTAATATGTTATTCATTCCCAATTCACGGCAGCGGTCAAGAGAAAACCCCACCAGGTTGCCAATTTTAACCACCGCTGCCTCGGGTAGGCCGTAGTGTTCCAGGGCCAGGGTGCGGCCGTAATTACCGGTTACCAAAACCACCGGGCCTTTATGCTCAAGGCTGACAGTTTTCAGTTCCAGGGCCAGGCTATCCTCGTAAGATTTCTCGGACATCGGTTCGACCAGGCCACTGGTGCCCAGGACAGAGAGACCTCCTTCTACACCCAGACGGGAGTTTAAAGTTTTACGAGCCAGTCTTTCGCCGTCGGGGATGATAATCTCAATTTCTACCCCCCTCCCTTCCGGCAGCATAGCACCGGCAGCCTCGAGAATCATTTTTTCCGGGACGGGATTAATAGCCGGTTTTCCCACACTAACCTGCAGACCCGGTTTTGTCACCACACCAACCCCCCGGCCGCCCTTAAGCTTGATCCCTGTTGTTTCAACTGGAACCGCCCGGGCTTTGACCAGCATACCGTCAGTGATGTCGGGGTCATCACCGGCGTCCTTCTGCACGGCACATTCAACCCAGCCTTCACCGTGGGTAACTTCACAGACATCAAGGCTAAGCAGAACCCCGGCCGGAGTATTGATCTGCGCTTTTTCAGGCCTCTGCCCGCTGAAAAGATAATCTACCGCAGCTTTGGCCGCCGCAGCCGCACAGCTGCCCGTGCTGTATCCGCGCCGCATGCGGCGCCCTCCTGTTACGGTGTATTGCCAGTTCGCAGAATTGACCATCTCTTCACAAACATCCTTTCCAAGCAATGTTTAGCTCACTGTTCAACAGCAAGTTTCATTAAAGCGTTGATTATTGCCACAGCCACGGTGCTGCCGCCTTTCCGCCCGCGGATGGCAATGTAAGGGAGGCCGCTTTTAAGCAGCTCTTCTTTCGACTCTGCCGCTTCAACAAAACCGACCGGCACCCCAAT
>SLHT01000008.1 GCA_007136055.1 Syntrophomonadaceae bacterium | reverse complement strand
TCGGCCCACTTGCTCGCCTGCCTACGCTTAAACTCCTCTGTCACCAGAAAAGCTCCAAGGCTGGCTACAGGCTGATGGCTAATCTTTGCCTGACGGGATTCGCACCCGCTATATGATGCGACCTTGCTCAGCCGCACGGACAGTTCCATCCTCTTCCCTTCGGCCTTCTCTGCGCTCCGGGACGCTCGAACCGTCCCCATGGCGCAGCTTATTCAGTAATCTTTCGCTGTAGTGATAGCCAAATATTTATATTTTGCTGATGCCTTTATCAGAACCGCTGACCGTGCCGGATCTTTAGAAAAAGCAGCTTAAATCTTTCACTTTATTTTAACCTAAATATATTATTTTGTAAGCACATTAAAGAAGTATTGGAAAAAAGAAAAGTTTCTTTGACAAATACTATCCCAATCAGTTATATTATAAAGAAAATTTTCTATGACTCAAATAGTTGTTGCTTTCATCTACATTTAGAGGAGTTGCATGTATGTCCAAACCGGAAGAACATAAGCAGGCAGAAGCTAAAATCCTTAATTCTTTCACTATCGTCCAACAGCAGTGTGACACCTGCGCACAACAACTGGAACTTCCTGCTGATATTTGCGAGATAATTAAAAACCCGATGCGGGAAATCCAGGTATCGATACCGGTTCGGATGGATGACGGCTTTATAAAAGTTTTTAAGGGCTTCCGGGTCCAGCACAACGATGCTTTAGGCCCAACAAAAGGTGGTATCCGCTTTCATCCCGATGAAACGATCGACACAATCCGGGCCCTTGCTGCCTGGATGAGCTGGAAATGCGCACTTTTAGAGCTGCCCCTGGGCGGAGCAAAAGGCGGCGTTATCTGTAACCCCAGGGAAATGTCAGAAGGAGAGTTAGAGCGTTTAAGCCGGGGTTATGTCGATAAGATCTGGCAATTAATCGGGCCGGATATGGACATCCCCGCTCCTGATGTTTATACCAACCCCCAGATAATGGCCTGGATGATGGACCAGTACTCCAAGTTGGCCGGAAAAAACCAGTTTGGAGTAATTACGGGTAAACCGCTCTATGTGGGAGGTTCAATTGGCAGGAATACTGCTACAGCACGCGGAGGCCTCTACGTGATTGAAGAAGCAGCCCGCACAGCAGGCATGGACTTGAGAAATGCTTCCCTGGCAATACAGGGTTACGGTAATGCCGGATATAACCTGGCCTTCCTGGCCAACGATATTTTCGGCAGTAAAATTGTAGCTGTTTCGGATCAAAGAGGCGGTATTTACTGTCAAGAAGGCTTTGACCCCTTAGAAATTTTTAATCATAAAATAGCAAACGGCTCAGTCATCGGCTGCCCCGGTACAGAACAAATTTCACACAGTGAGCTGTTTACCCTTGATGTGGATATTCTCTGTCCCAGTGCCCTCGAAAATGTTATTACCGAGGATAATGCGCCTTTTATTAAAGCCAGCATTATTGCTGAGCTGGCCAATGGCCCAACCACCCCTGAAGCAGATGATATCCTCTTTGATAAGGGTATCCAGGTCTTACCCGATTTTCTTTGCAACGCCGGCGGTGTTACGGTTTCGTACTTTGAGATGGTCCAGAACTTTACAATGCTCTACTGGGACGAAGCTGAAGTTTTTGAACGGCTGAAGAAAAAAATGGCCTCCGCCTATCATTCGGTATATAACGCATCGGAAAAACATAAAGTTAATATGCGTCAGGCAGCCTACATGGTTGCCGTGAAAAGAATTGCCGATACCATGATCCTGCGCGGGTGGGCTTAGCTTGTAAAAAGCCTGGCATTTTGTTTTTTCCAGTACAAGCGGAAAATAGGGTTGCCCCTGATCTGCCCCGGTTTTTCCAGATCAGGAATACTACTTATTGTTTCCTCCAACAGTCTTTCTTCCTCTTCCCTGGCCCGGTCCATTATTCTTCTGAGGTGATCATGATCGCTTAGATTGTTTCCAAGCGAGGTAAGTTCTTGATCGATTTCCCCTTCAATCCGGTCCCGCTCCGCAAGGTAAGCCTCCAAATCAGGTATTTTATTTTCGATAACATTGCGGTGCAGGCGTTCTCTCTTTAACCAGAATTTTAGGGCTTCCTCCTGTTTATCTTCGCTAAAGGTAAAGTTTTCTGCTTCGATCATCCAATATGGCTTGTAAAGGGCCAGGCATGGTGTCGAGCCGCCTGTGAGCAGGTAAGTGTGATTATCTCCTTTTAATTTAGCGATGTAGCTGCCCGTGGTATGATCTCCAAAGATAAAACCGCCGTGCATGCAGACGCTTTTCAAGGAATGCCTGGAAAACTGCCTTCCTTCAAGCCCTTCCTCATGTGAACGCAGAATGCTGCGCATCATTTGCATGGTTATTTTTCCTTTTTCCTGCTCCAGGATACAGCTGCTACTTTCCGACCTGTGCAGGGAACCGCTAAACCTGGTAACCAGGGGGTTGCTATAGCAGCGGGCAAAGTTAAAGTCGCCTTCTCCTTTGCACCATCCTTTATCAACTGCATGCTTAACCAGGCCGGGGTGGGCGCGATCGTAGTCGCTGCCTATACTGAGGCGGTTTGATATTGTGCGGATATCCTTTACTTTTTCAGCTGCCCAGTATTCTCCCGCGGTTTCAAGGACCCACGCTGAATAAGGATCGGCGATCAGAAAAGAGTTATGGTAATAAAATTTTTTCTCATAACCACAGTTACCGCCCTGTCCGTACCGCCCCAGCAATTCTATGATCAAATTGAGCGCTTCTTCGCTGCTTCTGCAGCGTTCCAGGGCCAGGCGCAGCATATCCATGCCCAGCAGCGCTTCAGGCCCCTGCTTTTCGCGGGTGAAGACGGCTTCGTTGCCGATATTAAGGCCATATTTATTGCTACCCATTTCTGCGCCCCACATCCAGGAAGGCTTTAGCAAAAGCACCTCAAATGTCTCCTCAACTTGGTCTATCTCTAAATAGGTACATTTAAGCTTACTGCCCGGAGTATATTTCTTATGGGGCACCCTGATTGTTAGCAGTGGTTCGTTAGGCTGGCGGTCACTGTTTTTGGCAAAGATAACTGAACCATCTTTAGTTGAGTTGCTTAAAGCAACCATGGTATCACACATCTAACCGGCCTCCTGTCAAATGGTATAAAACTTATTTTTTTAACCCTGCTTTATTTAAAGAAAGAAAGCTTCTGCAACCGCGACAGGTACTATTCTCTCAGGCATTAAGTTCCACATTTAATTAAAGAATCCTTTTGTGAAGCATAATATTGATTTGAGTATAAAAAGGGGTACCCGGCAAATTAATCACCAGGCACCGCCTTTGGGTTAACCAGTTAGATCGTTACCGGCTGGACCCCAGCCGGTTTAATGCTTTAAGCTGCTTTCTTACCTTTTTCTGAAGCATAAACCTCTGCCTTTAAGGCTTTCAGCAGGGCTATGATCATCAGGATCTCTAAAATCAAAACAGGAAGGCCGACAACGACAGCAGTTGTCTGCACTGCCGACAGACCACCGACCAACAATAGAATGGCAGCGATACCACCTTCAAGAGCGCCCCAAACAGCACGAACTGATCTCGGCGGATTCAGAGCTCCACCTGAAGTAAGCATACCGTTTACATAGGTGCCCGAGTCGGAAGAGGTAATGAAAAATATTGATACGACAAGCACACCCAGGAAAATGAGAATTTCTCCGGCTGGGAAGGTGCTGAGCAGGGCGTAGAAGCCAAACTCTTCACCTGCCCCTACAGCTTCGGTTAATCCTCCTGCTCCGAAGAGTTCATTCCACACCGCCGAGCCGCCAAATACGGACATCCAGATAATGCAGAGCAGTGATGGAGCCAGGAGTGTGCCTGCGACAAACTGCTTGATAGTCCGCCCTTTGGAAACACGGGCAATAAAGGTCCCGACAAAGGGAGACCACGATAACCACCAGGCCCAGTAGAAGATGGTCCACCAGCCAGGCCAGGGGTTTTCACCAATCGAGTCAACGAAGAAGGACATCTGCAGGAAGTTCTGCAGGTAATCGCCAACCCCGATCGTAAAGGCATCGAGAATAAAGAGGGTTGGCCCGACCAGGAAAACAACACCCAGTAAAAACAGCCCCAGGACCATGGCGATTCTGCTGAGCCACTTGATCCCCCGGTCAATACCGGTCAGGGTGGAAATGATCGCAGCAACGGTAATGACAATGATAACACCAACCCCTAGTGCGGGGGTAGCTTCGACACCGAAGAGCATGTTCAGACCGGCGCCAACCGACAGGGCGCCCAAACCGAGAGAGGTTGCCAATCCGAAAAGGGTGGCAAATACACCAATCAGGTTAACGATTTTACCGATCGGTCCTTCAATTTGTTCTTCTCCGAAAATAGGAACGAGGGTCGAGCTGAGCAGCATGGGGTATCCTTTACGGTAGGTGAAGTAGGCCAGGGAGCCGGCCACAACGGCATAAATCGCCCAGGGGTGAATAGCCCAGTGGAAAAATGAGTAGCTCATCGCCAACCTGGCCGATTCGGCCGATTCTGCAGCGCCGTAAGGCGGTCCCATGTAGTGCCAGACCGGTTCGGAAACACCCCAGAATACAAGGCCGATTCCCATCCCGCAACTAAAAAGCATGGCAAACCAGGTATAGAGACCGTATTCCGGCTCTTCGTCATCTTTGCCAAGTTTAATACTTCCAACCTTCGAAAACATAAGATAAAAGGTAAAAACTACAAAGCCAAAGACGCCGATTAAAAATAGCCAGCCGAAATAGCTAATCGCAAAATCAAAAGCCAGGCCACTTGCTGCTTCCAGGCTGTCAGTAGCCAGGACACCATAGAGCAAGAATATTACAACGACGATAAGTGCAATCCAAAATGTTGATGAAGTAAAGCTGTTTTTTTGATTCAAGTTGTCATTCGACATTAATTCATTCCTCCTATAATAAGAATAGTTGGTTACTTCTAGCTTACTTTAATCATGTTCGGGATAATCACCCCCATAAAAAGTATTATCTATGAAAATCACCGCGAAGAGGCAGCGGTGACAATATTTTCTATTTTTTCGGCAGTCTTCGCATCCAGAGCGTCCGGACTGTGGTTTTCAATCAATTCCCTGGCCTTTTCCATCGCTTTTTGGCCCATAGGGATGCTGCCATCAGCAGCCCACTTTTGATAGGGATGCCGATCCATCAAGCCTGGAAACCAGAGTTCATCTTTAAAGTTGGCGTAGGTATGTTCATCGGTCACAAATTCGCCCATCGGTCCGACCCGCTTGATCGCATCAAGAGCAAGGGAAATATCGTCAACGCGAACTCCCCTGATCAGGCGCCTGGTATAGCCGATTAGTTCATTGCACATCACGAGCATGGCCAGGTTGCTGCAGTTGCCGCCTTCAGTGTAACCGACATCATGGATCATATTTGTTCCGCTCATCGCCGACATCATGATCGAAGCGGTCGCTTCTGCTGCTGCTTGTTCATCAACTGTCTTTGAATCTGTGCAACCGGCTGTACCCCAGAGCGGAAGGTTGTAATAGTGCGCCATCTCGGTTAAGGCGGCATGCATCAGGCTAAATTCCGGACAACCGTAAGACATGGCCATGGTTTGCATATCGGTAGCACCGGTTACTCCGCCGAGAGCAAAAGGCGCTCCTTCTCTCACCAACTGGTGAATGACCAGCCCGCTCAAACATTCCGCCAGAACGACGACCAGTGTACCAGCCAGGGTCACAGGGGAAGTAGCCCCGGCTGTCGGCGCAGACACATAAACCAGGGGCAGGTTCTTTTCAGCCATAAGAATCAACTTTTCCAGCGCTTCGCCGGTCAGTAAAAGAGGGCTGTTGGAGCAGGCAAAGATAGCAAGGAAAGGATGTTTTTGCAGCTCGGCAAGGTCGCCTGAAACCGCTTCGCACATTTCAATTATTGTAGCGCAGTTTTGATCATTAAAACCCCAGTGTACAATCGGTTTAGAGGTGTTTTCCAGGATCGCCTGCAGCATATGCAGGTCGGCATAACTGGTTGGAACATCCTGGATAGTCCCGAAGTCCATAACGAAATCAATATTATCCAGGGCGTCCATCACCCTGGCCGCGTTACGTGTATCCTGTTTGCGGGGCAGACGCCGCTCTCCGCTGTAGGGATCAATTGTATAAGTAGTGGAAGGCCCTGGGCCAAAATTAAAATGTTTCCCTTCAAAAAGCAGTTTACGGCCGTCCTTGCGGTCATAAAGAGCAAAGCCGGAAGGAACAGTGCGCAGGGCCTTTTCTACCATAAATCTCGGTATCTGCACCCTGCTGCCGTCTACAAAAGCCCCGGCTTTTTTTAGTAACTCCAGGGCCCTGTTGCATTTAACCTCAACCCCGACATCCTGCAGTGTAGCCAGGACAGCAAAGTGAACTTCTTCAAGCTGGCAGTCCGCTAGCACCCGGAATTGAAGAGACTGGCTTGCGATACAGTTTGTCTTCATTTTATCGCCCCGCTTTACTTAAAATGTTTTCAGCTTGCCTGTTTTTCTTAGAATAGATAATTATAAATTTCTGCTTTAGATTATCCCCCTGCAGGAGGGCTGATTAGGTTAATTTCACAGGATTGTTCAATTAGGCCCTGCTTTTCCGCAATACGGTTGTCAATGGTGGCAAACAAGATCATTTTAGAGCTAATACCCAGTTGTGAAATTAACGCAGATATAGCCACTGGCTGATCAAACTCGATTACTGTCTGAGCTTCAAGATGCGGATAAAGCTCTTTTAAATGCCCTGTAATATTAACCGTTACAATGATCTTTTCCGTAATATTAACCTCCGATTATAGTGAACAGTGCCTTCCATTTAAGCTATGGTCTTGATTAATTGCATATGGTTATAGGACGGGAAATTTAAAAAGAGGGATGTTTTGAGACCAGCCCAAAACGGGCCAGGGTTTCTACTTTGGGCACACCATTTTCATCCCATCCCCTTTTTTCGTAGTATTCATCCAGCATTTTATCGAGAATTTTCCGTTCGATAAAACGACCTTTATTGGGGCCGCTGGTTACAGGTTCTTCCATGAAGCGCAGCGGAGGGTAATCCCAGCTGCGGCCGAATCCTTCGATATGCTTGACATTAAACTGACGGGTCAGGTGCCAGATTCTTTCCGATATTGAAAGCATCTCCTGCCAGGATATTTTACGCCCGGTAATCAGTTTAAAAACCTCTTCATAGTGAAAAGTTTCAAACCCGATTTCCATGGTCTGCAGGCGGCAGATGCCGAGCGTGTCATAGAGAGGGCGGCTGTGCTGCATAGAAATAACGTGGTCGGCTTTGCCTTCAGGTAATGATACCTCCAGGGCGCCTCCTGCGCCTGCTTCAATCAATTCGCTGACATCGGCATCGGACTGGGATACATCGTAACCGAGCGCCCAGGAACGGTTATGATGGGCCCCGACATCGGCAGTCATATAGGAAAGCATCATACCCGGGGCATTACGGCATTCGTAACCGGACCATTCCAGACCCTTGACATGGATGGCGTAGCGTTCCGAGCCACCGCCGAAAGCGGCAGCAGCAGGTTTAACGCCATCAGCTAACACAGCGCCGATCCCGGCGCGAGCGGCAATCTTCTCGAGCAGGTAAACGACATCTTCAAGACTGCCGAAAGAAATTTTCCTGCCTATATCTGCAGCGCTGATCACCCCTTTTTCAAAACACTCCATGGCAAAAGAAACAACCACTCCGGCTGAGATAGTATCAAGACCGAGCTGATCGCAGACATAGTTGGCGTAAGCCACCTCTTCAATCTCTTCCAGGCAGCAGCTTCCGCCGAGGGTAGCGATACTTTCATATTCAGGCCCTTCTACAAAAGCGCTGCCGAGCGCAGTTTTAGCATGTCCGTACTTGCCACAGGGGGTGGGGCAGCCAAAGCAGCCTTTATCAGTGACCAGGAGGCGATCAAGAATCGCCTGGCCGTTAATTTTGTGGTGAAAGTCGGCATAGGAAGTTTGAAAGTTACGGGTCGGGAAAGCGCCCACTTCGTTCGCCCAACCTGTAATACTGGCCGTACCGTAAGGAGTCCAGGTTTTAAAACCTGGTTTGCTAAAACAAACCC
>SLHT01000248.1 GCA_007136055.1 Syntrophomonadaceae bacterium | reverse complement strand
CTTACGGCGACCCAAACGCGTTTTTGCCTTTAGCACTACATTACACCTCCAGGCGACTATTTACCCGCTTTTCCGACCTTCTGGCGGACAATTTCATTTTCATAACGAATACCCTTGCCCTTATAGGGCTCGGGCGGATAGGTCCGACGAATAACTGCAGCGAAGTTTCCAACTTCCTGCTTATCGATACCTTTGATCACAATTTTTGTGGGCGCGGGCACCTCAATTTCCATGTTGTCACCGGGATCGAATTCAACAGGATGCGACAACCCCACATTCAAGACCAGTTTTTTGCCCTGCATGGCAGCCTTATAACCAACTCCGACCAGTTCAAGATTGCGGCTGTAACCGTCGGTTACACCCTTGACCATATTATCAATCAGGGTCCTGGTCAAGCCATGTAAAGACCTGTGATTCGGGATGTCCGAAGGTCTTTTAACATGCACCATGCCTTTTTCCAGTTCTACAACCATATCCCCGGGCAGCTCCTGAGAAAGTTGCCCCCTTGGACCTTTTACAGTAATTTTGTTTCCGTCAAGCTGCACCTCAACTTTATCAGGTACAACGACAGGTTTTTTACCGGTTCGAGACATCGGTAAGCCTCCTCGCTATGTTACCAGATATAGCATAATACTTCGCCGCCACGACTGGATTCCCGGGCCTGACGATCGCTCATTAAACCCTGAGAGGTAGAAATGACTGCTATACCCAGTCCTCCCAGAACCTTGGGCAGTTCATCTTTCTTTACATACACCCTCAAACCGGGCTTACTGATCCTTTTCAGACCACTGATAATCTTTTCCTGGTTGGGCCCGTACTTCAGATGAACACGTAAAATACCCTGCTTATTATCTTTGATATACTCATAATCTTTGATAAAACCCTCCTGCTTCATAATGCCGGCAATTGAACGCTTCACATTTGACGCAGGAATTTCCACTGACTTATGCCGAACGTTATTGGCATTACGCACACGTGTCAGCATATCGGCAATCGGATCTGTCATCATTAGCAATAACAACCTCCTCTCATTCTTTCATCATCTACCAGCTGGCTTTTTTAATTCCCGGTATTTTTCCCTCGTTGGCCAGATGACGAAAGCAAAGGCGGCACAGGCCGAATTTGCGCAAAAAAGCCCTCGGTCGGCCGCAAATATAACAGCGATTATAACGGCGGACTGAATATTTAGGCTCTCTCTTGGCCTTGGCAATTAATGATTTCTTAGCCATCCTTTTCCTCCTTAACTTCCGCGAATACCCTTAGGTTTAAGCCGCCTTGAAGGGCAGGCCCATCAAAGCTAAAAGTTCGCGTGCTTCTTCATCAGTCTCGGCCGTTGTTACAATAGTAATATCCATGCCGAGGACCTTTTCTACATTACTGTATTCAATCTCGGGAAAAATCAACTGCTCTTTAATGCCAATTGTAAAGTTGCCCCGTCCATCGAATGAATGCGGTGAAATGCCTCTGAAATCCCTGACTCTTGGCAGAGCGATGTTAAAAAATTTGTCCAAGAAGTCATACATGCGCATTCCACGCAGGGTCAGTTTAGCCCCGATAGGCATACCTTCACGGACCTTAAAACTGGCCACTGAGCGACGCGCGTGGGTTATAATCGGCTTCTGACCGGCTATAATCGAAAGATCATTTACCGCTGCATCGAGGATTTTAGGGTTTTCTTTACCTTCGCCCAGCCCCATGTTGATAACAACCTTCTCAATACGCGGCGACTGCAGCGCATTCTTATACTCAAAACGCTTTACAAGGGCAGGCCTTACTTCTTCCTGGTATCTCTTTTTCATACGTGACATATTAGCGCTTTAACCCTCCTTACTTATCCAGCGATTCATCGCACTTCTTGCATGTGCGAACCCGGCGCTGATCAGAAAGCACTTTCTTAGAAACCCGGGTCGGTTTGTTGCAAGCCGGGCAAATAACCATCACCCTCGATGCCGGAAACTCTGCTTCCATTTCCCTTATTCCGCCCTGGGGCACCCTGCGGGTCGGTTTGGCATGTTTTTTGATCATGTTTATGCCCTCCACCTTAACCCGGCCAAGACGGGGAACAGTAGCTATAACTTTTCCTTTTTTTCCTTTGTCTTTGCCGGAGAGAACTAATACTTTATCCCCCCGACGAACAGACATTTTTTTCATTTCCACCGGTTTTTCGCCACCTCCATACTAAACATCTAAATCACTTCTGGCGCCAGGGAAACAATCTTCATAAAATCTTTCTCCCTAAGCTCACGGGCAACGGGGCCAAAAATACGGGTTCCCCGCGGATTGTTCTGCTCGTTAATAATCACTGCTGCATTTTCATCGAAGTGAATATGGGATCCGTCTCTACGGTTGAGTCTGCTCCTGGTGCGCACAATAACGGCCCTAACCACTTCGCCTTTTTTCACCACACCACCCGGGGTCGCTTCTTTAACCGAAGCAACAATTATATCGCCGATTCGGCCTGATTTGCGCTTCGATCCTCCCAAGACCCTTATACACAGGACCTTTTTTGCTCCCGAATTGTCGGCTACATTTAACATGGTTTCGCTTTGAATCATCGTTGCCTCTCCTTTCATTCCCTTTCCGACAGGCTATTCGCAAAGAGAATTTACAGCTTCGATTTCTGCATAATTTCCACCAGGCTCCATCTTTTATCCTTGCTTACAGGCCTGGTTTCCATAATCTTAACCATATCGCCTACTCGGGATTCATTTGCTTGATCATGAATCTTATACTTCTTAGAACGGCGGATGATCTTACCGTAGAGCGGATGGCGGGTTGTCCTTTCCACCAGCACTACCCTGGTTTTATCCATTTTATCGCTAATCACCTGACCGCTTCGTACTTTTCGTTTTCCAGTTTCCAAACCGATGGGCCTCCCTTCCTCTTCAAGCTCAGCTAAGAACCCGTTCCCTGAGCACGGTTTTAACCCGGGCAATGCTGCGGCGGACCTCTTTGATGCGCATAACATTTTCTAACTGACCAGTGGCTTCCTGAAAGCGCAGGTTAAAGAGTTCTTCTTTCAACTCTTTAACTTTCTCTTCCAACTCTAATTCGTTTAGCTCACGTGCATCTTTTATTTTCATTCGGAAACACCACCCGCTTCAGCTCTTCTAACAAACTTAGTTTTATTCGGCAGCTTATTAGCTGCCAGACGCATGGCTTCTTTGGCCACTTCTTCAGTTACCCCGGCCAGTTCGAACATAATCCGGCCCGGTTTTACAACAGCTACCCAGTATTCCGGGGAACCCTTGCCTTTACCCATCCGGGTTTCTGCCGGTTTTTCAGTAACCGGTTTGTCAGGAAATATGCGGATCCATACTTTACCGCCCCTTTTAATCGACCTCGTCATGGCAATACGGGCAGACTCAATCTGCTGACTGGTAATCCAGGAAGGTTCTACAGCCTGAAGACCGAATTCACCAAACTGAACTACTGTCCCGCCTTTGGAACGTCCTTTCATCCGGCCACGGTGTTGACGGCGGAATTTAACCCGCTTAGGCATTAACATCTGCGTCTACCTCCTCCGCAGGCTTATCCTTGTTCGGCTTCTCAGGTAATATCTCGCCTTTATAGATCCAGACCTTTACGCCGATCCGCCCATAAGTAGTCTTGGCTTCAGTAAAACCATAGTCAATGTCTGCGCGCAACGTCTGCAGAGGCACTGTTCCTTCATGGTAGTGTTCATCACGTGCCATCTCGGAACCACCGAGCCTGCCGCTGCAGGCAATCTTAATACCTTTGGCGCCATTACGCATAGTCCGGAATACTGCCTGTTTCATAGCCCTCCTGAAGGCAATCCGGCGCTCCAGCTGAGAAGCTACACTTTCAGCAACCAGGAATGCATCCAGTTCAGGTTTCTTTATTTCAATAATATTTAAGTGCACTTTCTTGTCCGTCATCGCTTCCAGTCTCTTGCGCAGTTCTTCAACGCCGGTACCGCCGCGACCGATGACCATACCCGGTTTAGCGGTATGGATGTTAATCCGCAGGTTGTTTGCTGCCCGCTCGACCTCGATTCTCGATACAGAAGCGCCGTCCAGTTTTTCCTGAATGTACTTCCGGATCTCCAGGTCTTCGTGGAGCAGTATTTTATAATTTTTGCCGGCAAACCAACGAGCATCCCAGTCGCGGATTACTCCAATCCGGAAACCGATGGGGCTAACTTTTTGTCCCACAACTAGTCCCCCTTTCTTTCTTTAACTACAACCGTTATATGGCTGGTTCGTTTAAATATAATGAAACGCCTTCCCCTGGCCCGAGGCTGTACCCGTTTCAGGGTCGGCCCTTCATCTACATAGGCCTGGTCAATATAAAGTTTGCCACGGTTCATTTCCATGTTATGTTCAGCATTGGCTATCGCGGAATTAAGAACCTTGGCTATAACCCCGGCGGCTCGGCGCGGTGTATAGCGTAGTATACTTAAGGCTTCGTCAATGTCTTTGCTGCGTACAAGGTCAACGACATCTCTCGCTTTACGCGGCGCCAGGCGCACGTAACGAGCCTGTGCTTTAGCTTCCATTAGTCATCCTGCCTCCCCTGCTCTACTTTATAGTGGTAGAGCGTTCGGTATGGTGCCCATGCCCTCTAAAAGTGCGGGTTGGGGCAAATTCACCCAGCTTATGTCCGACCATATCTTCACTGATAAAAATCGGCACATGTCGACGGCCGTCGTGTACGGCAATAGTGTGCCCGACCATATCGGGAAAAATGGTCGAACGGCGGGACCAGGTCTTTATAACCCTTTTATCGCCCTTTTCGTTCATCTGCTCAACTTTCTTCATCAGGCTGGACTCAATATAAGGCCCTTTTTTCAGTGAACGCGACAATTTAAAAAACCTCCCTTTCAGCCGAAAAACGACTGCTGCCCTTTCTCAAGATTAAGCAGCATCTATAACCGGCTACTTCTTACGGCGGCGGATAATAAGCCGATCCGAATCCTTATTCTTTTTACGGGTTTTATAACCGAGAGTCGGTTTACCCCAGGGGGTAAGCGGCCTCTTTAGCCCGATCGGCGCTCTTCCTTCGCCGCCTCCATGCGGATGGTCACAGGGATTCATTACTGACCCGCGCACTGTCGGCCTGTGTCCCAACCAGCGAGACCGGCCAGCTTTACCAACTGTAAGATTTTCATGCTCGATATTCCCCAGCTGCCCTATGGTAGCCCGACAATCCAGGGGCACCAGGCGGACTTCACCTGAAGGCAAGCGTATAAATCCGGTGTTGCCTTCTTTCGCAGACAACTGGGCTGCTGATCCTGCCGAACGGGCCATCTGCCCGCCATGACCTCGTTTCATTTCAATATTATGAACAAAGGTACCAACCGGAATCGAACGAAGCGGCATGGCATTGCCTGGCCTGATTTCAACCTTTTCTCCGGATATAACCGCCTGTCCAACCCTTATTCCCAACGGGGCCAGAATATAACGCTTTTCACCATCGGCATAGTGCAGCAGGGCGATATTAGCCGTACGGTTGGGATCATACTCAATACCTGCTACCTTACCCGGAATATTATCTTTGTTTCGTTTAAAATCGATAATCCGGTAGGTGCGCTTATGACCACCGCCCCGGTGGCGAACCGTAATCCTGCCGTAATTGTTACGGCCGGCTTTTTTGGTTAAAGGGGCCAAAAGTGACTTTTCCGGCTCCTTTTTAGTAATCTCGTCAAACGTTGATACGGTGGCAAACCGCCGCCCCGGTGAAGTGGGTTTAAAACGTTTTACAGCCATTTGATACTCCCTCCTCCTACTTAGCGGCTTTCAAACAGCTCGATCGGTTTGCTGCCTTCGGCCAGAGTTATAACCGCCTTTTTCCAACTGGGCTGTTTGCCCTGAGGAAATCGGCCCAGACGCTTCATCTTGCCCTTAAAGTTAGCTGTATTTACAGACTTTACATCTACCCCGAAAATCTCTTCAAGCGCATGTTTTATTTCAATTTTGTTCGCTTTGCCGGAAACGACAAATGTATACTTATTGTCTTCCATCAAGTCTGTAGACTTCTCACTAATCAGAGGACGAATTATAATATCTCTTGCATCTCTCATCCGCCGAACACCTCCTCAACCTGCTGCAGCGCCGCTTTGCTCATAACCAGGTAATTATAGGTAAGGACATCGAGCGCATTAAGTTGACGGGCCAGGATTGTCTTTACCCTGGGCAGATTACGTGCACCCTTTATTAAATTTAAATCCGGCTGATCGGTGGCAATAAGGGCACCGCCGGTTACATTCAGTTTGTTAAGCAGGGAAGCTACTTTTTTAGTCTGCGGTGTATCCACTGCATAATCATCAACGATAATTAGTTTGCCTTCCTTGACTTTGTCGCTTAAAGCGGATTTAAGGGCAACACGACGCATTTTTTTAGGCACCTTATTACTGAAATCACGTGGGTGCGGTCCAAATGTTGCTCCGCCGCCAACCCATATCGGCGATTTAACGCTGCCGTGGCGGGCACGTCCTGTCCCTTTTTGGGGCCAGGGTTTGCTACCGCTTCCACGCACTTCGCTGCGGTCTTTGCTTGAAGCCGTACCCTGGCGGCGCCTTGCCGCTTGCGAAACAGCGGTCTGATGAAGAGCTCCTTGTTTAAACGGCGCCCCAAAAAGACTCGCCTGGACCTCAATTTCGTCGACCTGTTTTCCATCTCTGTTGTAAAGCGATAATTTAGGCATGTTCAGGGCATCTCCTTTCTTTGGGCTATCCGTTTACTTGACCTTAACCGACTCTTTAACTTCGACCAGCGCGCCCCGTGGCCCGGGAACAGAACCTTTAACCAGTAAAATGTTTTTCTCTACGTCGGTATTGACGACATAGAGGCTCTGGACAGTTCTTCGCCAACCACCCATACGTCCGGGCAGCCTGCGTCCTTTAAAGACCCTAGCCGCATCTACTGATCCCAGGGAACCGGGACCGCGTTGGTAATGGGAACCGTGAGTTTTTGGACCCCTGCTAAATCCCATTTTTTTAATTGAACCGGCAAAACCTTTGCCCCTGGCAGTGGCACTGACGTCAACATAATCGCCTGGGGAAAAACAATCGGCCTTAATTTCCTGGCCGGGAGTAAAACCATCAGGATCATCTACCCTGAATTCACGCAGGTAACGTAACGGCTTTGTTTTAGCCCTCTTAAAATGGCCTTTTAGTGGGCTGTTAACCCGTTGTTCCTTCTTATCTACAAATCCGAGCTGGATGCTGCTATAACCGTCACTGCCGATACTTTTAACCTGAACCACACGGCATGGGCCTGCTTCCAGGACTGTGACCGGAACCACCCGGCCCTGTTCGTCATAGATTTGTGTCATTCCTACTTTACGCGCCAGAATTGCTTTAGTCATAATTATATGGCACCTCCCGCCAATCAGCTAGAGCTTAATTTCAATGTCCACACCGGCAGGCAAGTCCAGCCTCATTAAAGCGTCAATAGTCTTCGGTGTAGGTTCGAGAATATCGATAAGACGCTTATGAGTGCGCATTTCAAATTGCTCCCGGGAGTCTTTATACTTGTGCGGCGCCCGAATGACAGTGTAAAGGCTTCTTTCTGTCGGTAAAGGAACCGGTCCGGAAACATCTGCTCCCGTACGGCGCGCCGTTTCAACAATTTTACCGGCAGACTGGTCCAGCAAGTGATGATCAAAAGCTCTTAACCTGATCCTGATTTTTTGGTTATCCATGGACAAATCCTCCTTGTCGCCTGATTTAATCAGAGCTGCTCCGTAAAAATTCCCCGGCTGCTTAACCGGCAACCTTTTACTTCATCGCTTGTTCAAACACTATCTATTTAAAGTCATCGCGGACACGGCACGCCGTGCCCCTACAATCTGGATGTCAGTCGTTATAGGTTGGAGGCCGGATCATAATTAATTCTGCCTCCAAACCCTTCCCCTCAGTAATGAGGAGGTTGCTGCGGGCATGGCACATCATGTCCCTACTCGTTAATTGCGGTGACCACGCCGGCGCCAACGGTACGGCCGCCTTCACGGATAGCAAAGCGGACCCCTTCTTCGATAGCAATCGGGGTGATCAGCTCTATGTCCATGTTCACATTG
>SLHT01000277.1 GCA_007136055.1 Syntrophomonadaceae bacterium | reverse complement strand
GGAACAGATCATAATAAAAAATTTCTCCGCTCGGGCGGGCTTTGGACCGACCAGATAGAAAAAGAAGCCGGAGCAAATGATTTGATCATAGCAATAAAAGCAGAAGATGAGGAAAAAGCGAACCAGGCTATCCAGAGCGCTTTAGAAGAACTAAACAAGCAGGTGGACAGAGAAAATTTGCTTGGCGATTTTGTGCCGCGGACCTTTGAAACCGCGCTGCAAAACCTTTCAGGCGCTAACCTGGCCCTGCTTTCCATCCCCGGACGTTATGTCCGCCGCGAAGCAGACCAAATCCTTGATGCCGGGCTGCACCTGATGATTTTCAGCGATAATGTATCCCTAAAAGATGAAGTCGAATTAAAAAAGAAAGCGCTCGAAAAAGATCTCCTGGTGATGGGCCCGGACTGCGGAACAGCGATTATTAACGGCATACCCCTGGCTTTTGCTAATGAAGTAAGGCAGGGTAAAATCGGGGTAGTTGCCGCTGCCGGAACCGGGCTGCAGGAAGTTTCAAGCCTGATCAACAACCTCGGTGAGGGTATCAGCCAGGGCATCGGGACAGGTGGCCGAGATGTAAAAGCTGATGTGGGCGGAATAACTGTGATCCAGGGCTTGAAGGCGCTGATCAGCGATGATGATACCAAGGTTATCGTTATCGTTTCCAAGCCTCCGGACCGGGAAGTAACTAAAAAAGTGCTAAAAGTAATTAAAGACAGTAAAAAACCGGTTGTTGTTAATTTTCTTGGCGGTGACCTTGAAGAGATTCATTCCGCAGGTTGTGAACCGGCCGCAACTCTTAAAGAAGCAGCTCAAAAGGCAGTCAACCTTTTACGCCAAAAAAATGCAGGCAGCGGCATTGCAGCTTTAGAAGCAGATCGAAAGGTAATTAATAAAGAAAAAGGCAGCTTCAAGGAAGAACAGAAATACCTGCGGGCCCTGTATTCAGGTGGCACTCTTGCTTATGAAACACTTATCATTCTTCAGGGAAAAATCGGTTCAATCTACACGAATCTCAGTTATGATCATGCTGAAAACATTGATGATGTCTATAAAAGCCGTGCAAATACCGTGATCGATTTTGGTGAAGATGAATTTACCCAGGGCCGTCTACATCCGATGATCGACCCCTCATTGCGTAACAGCAGGATTATCGAGGAATCAAAGGACCCGGAAACAGCGGTGATCATGCTCGATATGGTTCTCGGTCATAATGCCCACCCCGACCCGGCCGGTTCGGCATTAGAGGCGATCAGGGAAGCAAAAGAGATAGCCCAAAAAGACGGACGGCATCTAAGTTTTATCACCACTGTCTGTGGAACAGACGAAGACATTCAAAACCGCGGCGAACAGGTCGCCAAGCTGGAAAAAGAAGGCGTCCTGGTCTTTCCCAGCAACGCCGATGCCGCCGTATTCGTAGCTGAATTGCTTTCAAAATAACCATTTAAGGAGGCTCAAAGTATGGATACCCTATTCAACAGCGAGCTGAAAATAATCAACATCGGTTTGGAGGGTTTTGCTGAAACCCTTAAAGAAAGAGGGACCGAAGTAATGCACGTGCGCTGGCAGCCGCCGGCCATGGGCAATGACGATTTACTAAGCCTGCTCGATAAATTAAAATAATAGTGGAGGTGTTATTTCTGATGAGTAAGATTGATCAAGCAAATCAGGAAGCTGTCAAGAAAATGATGATGTCAAGACCGGTCTGGGTAGATATCGGTAAGGCAAGTGAAGTTATCCCCGGTATGAAAGATAACTTATTCCTTCATGCCGGACCGCCGATCACCTGGGATAGGATGAGCGGTCCGTTAAAAGGAGCTATTATCGGTGGCCTGATCTATGAAGGCAAAGCTAAAGATACTGCCGGGGCGAATAAAATTGCCGAGTCAGGTGAAATCGAATTCTCGCCCTGTCACCATTATAATGCTGTCGGTCCGATGGCAGGGGTAATTACTCCTTCCCAGCAGGTCTTTATCATCGAAGACATGGAAATGGGTGGATATACTTACTCCAACATGAACGAAGGGTACGGCAAGGTCCTGCGCTACGGAGCTTATGACGATGAAGTGATTAACCGTTTAAAGTGGCTAGATGAGGTTTATGCAGCTGTCCTCAAAGAAGCAGTGCACCTGGCCGGGGGTATTGACATGAAATCGATCATCGCCCAGGCCCTGCACATGGGTGACGACGCTCACAACCGCAACAGGGCTACTACATCGCTCTTTATCAGGACAATTGCTCCCTTCATCGTGGAGACCGAGTGGGGCAAAAAGACTGATTATAACGCACCGCGCCTTGATCTTTCTAACGTATCTGAGTATTTCAAAAACAATAAAGCCTCAGCAGCCGCCGAAGTGCTCGCCTTTATGCACAGCAATGATCTGACTTCACTTAACGCTATTATGGCTGCCTGTAAGAGTATGGCCCTGGCAGCACACGGTGTTGAGCACTCGACCGTTGTCACCACCATGGCCCGTAATGGAACCGATTTCGGAATCAGGGTCAGCAGTACAGGCGATAAGTGGTTTACCGCCCCTGCTAATGTGCCCGACGGGCTCTTCTTCTCCGGGTTTAAATCTTCAGATGCCAACCGCGATATCGGTGACAGCGTTATTACCGAAACTGTCGGAGTCGGCGGTTTTGCCATGGCTGCAGCGCCTGCTATCGTTAACTTTATTGGTGGCTCGCCAGCCGATGCATTTGATGCAACCAATGAAATGTATGAAATTACCGTAACCGAGAATAATAATTTTAATATCCCGGCGATGGACTTTAAAGGGACACCGACAGGAATTGATGTCCGTAAAGTTGTTGAGAAGAATATCGTTCCGCGGATCAACACTGGTATCGCTCATAAAGAACCTGGTATTGGTCAGGTTGGTGCCGGGATCGTCAAGCCGCCCATGGAAATGTTTATTGATGCCTTAAAAGAACTGGCAAAATAGCAGTCCTGCTATTTTTATTCACGGAGGTGAACCGGAAAATGCTGTCTTACGATTATATCAAGTGCGCCGATTTAAACCTGGCCTTCCAGGAACTTGAGGAAGGAGAGCAGGTTTACCCGCTTGCCGGCGGCACAGACTTAATTGTCGGTATGCGCGGCGGTAAATTTGCGGCCAAGACGCTTATCGACATAAAGGATGTGCCCGAATTAAATGTGCTGAAAGAAGATGATCAGGGCATAACGATTGGGGCGGCAATAACATTAAATGAAGTTACCGGCTTTACCCCGGTCAGGGAAAATGTGCCCATCCTGGCCGAAGGCTGCCACAGTGTGGGCAGTTACTCCATCCGCAACCGGGCAACTATAGCCGGAAATATCTGCAACGCTTCTCCGGCAGCTGATACCGCAGCGCCGCTATACGCTCTTGACGCAGTTATTAACATTGCCGGCTCGGGGGGAAACAGGTCGATTCCGATTAAGGAATTTTTTATCGGACCGGGTAAAACTGCATTAAATAAAGGCGAGCTAGTCCAGTCCGTCCTGATTCGTAAACCATACCCGAAAGGAAAAGGGATATATTTAAAAGCTTCGCGAACCGGGTCTGTAGACCTTGCTACTGTTGGTGTTGCTGTGCAAAGGTGGGGAGATCAGGTTAAGATCGCCATTGGAGCAGTTGCCGCCACTCCGGTCAGGGCTTTTTCAGTTGAAAAAGCGGTTAATGAAGCGGGCGAAAAAAGATGGGCCGATGCAGCCAGGCTTGTCCATGAGGATATCTCCCCAATTACCGATTTACGGGGCTCTCGTGAATACCGTTATCATATGGTTGAAGTTCTGGTCCGGCGCGGTCTGGAACAGACTATGGGGGTGTAAAATATGACAGAAAAGATGCCTGTTAACTTTACTGTAAACGGAGATAAGGAGGAGAGGGAGGCTGTTGTCGGGCAAACCCTTCTCAAATTTATCAGGGACGAGTTACATCTGACGGGAGCCAAGGAAGGCTGTGAAATTGGCGAATGTGGTGCCTGCATTGTCCTGCTGGACGGAAAACCGGTTAATTCGTGCCTGATCCTGGCTGTTGAACTTGATGGCAAAGACCTGGTTACGATCGAAGGATTATCCAAAAATGGCGAACTGGATCGTGTCCAGAAAGCCTTTATTAAACATGCTGCTTTTCAGTGCGGTTACTGCACACCGGGAATGATCTTATCGGCGCGGGCGCTGCTGGAACGCAAACCGAACCCCACCGATGAAGATATTAATCAAGCTTTAAGCGGCAACCTGTGCCGCTGTGGGGCGTACCAGGAAATCAGAGAGGCAATTAAGGCTTCTTCCGAAAAATAAACAGGAAAGGAGGATTAAAAGATGGCTGAATTAAAAATTGTAGGAACCTCAGTGTCGCGAAAGGATGCTGTAGAAAAAGTAACCGGAATGGCAGAATTTATTGAAGACCGTTATATGGGACCGATGCTATATGCCAAGATGAAAAAAAGCACGGTTGCCCACGGTAAAATTAAAAGCATTGACACTACCAGGGCTTTAAAACATCCTGGTGTAAAAGCGGTGCTGACCGGAAAAGACTATCCTAACTTAATCGGCCTGTACCTGATTGACAGGAGCTTTCTTGCTGTTGAAAAGGTGCGCTTCTGGGGCGAGCCGGTAGCTGTTGTTGCCGCAACCACAGAGAAAGCTGCCGCTGAAGCTGTAGAGCTGATCGAGGTTGAATATGAAGAACTGCCCGGTGTTTTCGATCCGCGTGAAGGCATGAAGCCTGATGCGCCGTTAATCCATGAAGATTTGGCGAACTATGAAATTGTGCCAATCTTTTACCCCAAGGCAGGCACCAACATCGCCAATCACTTTAAAATACGAAAAGGCGATATCAATAAAGGTTTTGAAGAAGCAGATCTAATTATAGAGCGGGATTATTACGTTCCCCAGATGCAGCATGTGCCGATCGAAACCCACAAAGCTGCCGTGCAGTGGAGCCCTGACGGTAAATTAACGGTCTGGAGTACCGCCCAGTCACCAAACGTTGTGCGTCAACTGCTCTCTAAATCGTTGGACATACCAATGCATAAAATCAGGGTAATATCGAGCTATATCGGGGGTGGATTTGGCTGTAAAGCAGGAGCATCCATTGAGGGTTTGTTAGTACCCATAGCACAAAAGTTTCCCGGACATATCGTCCGCATTGTATTTACGCGGGAGGAAGACATGCAGGGCACTTTTACCAGGCAGGCTCTGTACTCCAAACTTAAAACGGGCGTACGCAAAGATAGACGGATTACATCTTTACAGTATAAGATGATCTGGGATGGTGGCGCTTATACCGAATATGGAGTGAATATTGTTCGTGCTGCCGGTTACAGTTCCACAGGCGCCTACGATATACCCAATGTTAAAACCGATTCTTACTGCGTCTATACCAACAATTCTATCGGCGGCCCCGTCCGCGGTTTTGGCATGTGTGAAATGCAGTGGGGCATCGAACGACAACTAGAAGTAATTGCCAGAGAATTGGACATGGACCCCCTTGAAGTGCGCTTGATTAATGGTATGAAAAAGGGTTCGTCCACTGCCTCAGGCCAGGTAGTCCACGATCTGGATTATGATAAATGCCTTAAAGTCGTAGCCGATAAAATCGGGTGGGGTAAAAAGGAAAGCAACAGGAACGGCAAATATCGCGGCAAAGGCATTGCCGGACTGGTTAAATGCCCTGCTCAACCCAGTAACGCTGCTTCCTCTGCCATTATACGCATTAATGAAGACGGCACAGCACATGTTATGATCGGGGCTACAGAGATGGGTCAGGGTATGCTGACGGCGATCAGCCAGATTGCCGCTGAAACCCTGCACATACCGGTAGATAAAATTGACATCAAGGTCCCCGATACCGACTTTACCCCGTACGAGTGGCAGAGCGTTGGCAGCAGGATTACATATACATGCGGGACATCGGTCAAACGCGCTGCTGAAGATGCGCTGGGCCAGATTTATCGTGTTGCCGCTGATCTTCTCGAAACGCCCGAGGAAGATCTATCTTTTGACGGAAAAAACATCTTTTCCACGAATAATTCCGATAAAAAAGCCACTATTCGCGAAGTGGCCGATAGCTGCAAAAAATGCACAGGGGAAGGCATTGCCGGGCCGATCATCGGCAGGGGTTCATTTGTTCCCACCAATATGACCAACCTTGATCCGGAAACCGGGCAGGGCAACCCCGGTCTTTTCTACTGCTTTGGAGCTACAGGGGTGGAAGTAGAAGTCGATCCTGAAACGGGAGTGGTTACTGTTCTACAGCTGGCCTGTTCAATCGATGCAGGAAAAGCAGTGAACCCTCAGTTGTGCACAGCCCAGCTTCACGGCGGCACGATCATGGGTCTATCCACCGCTCTTTATGAAGAGGTCTGTTTTGATAAGGGGATAATGCTTAATCGCAACTTTACTGATTACAAGATTGCTACAATTGACAACACACCGCATATGGACAGTTTTATCATCGAAACACCTGAAACACATGGTCCTTATGGGGCAAGAGGGATTGGTGAACAGCCGATGATCGGTGTTGCACCGGCGATTGCCAATGCTGTTTGCAATGCATTGGGTGTTGAATTTAACACTTTCCCCTTAACACCGGAAAGAGTATGGCAGGCGGTAAAGGATAAAAAATAAAACTGATACCAATCAAATCTGTCAATTGATAATCTTAGAGACCTGCATTGTTGATTGGTTGAAACTATGATCTGCACTCATCATGACAGTTTGGGCAGAGGTCGTTAAAGTGAATTTAGGGGGTGCGGTGTAACGTGCCCCTATTCTGTTTAAGAGAGTTGGTCAGATGATACCTCGAAAAGTAGTAATTCGCGGTGCAGGGGACCTGGCAACCGGAGTAGCTCACCGCCTGAAGAACTCCGGGTTTAAGATCATTATGCTGGAGCTGGAAAAGCCACTGGTAGTACGCAGCACTGTTTCGTTTGCTACTGCCTTATATAAAGGCTCAATAGTGGTTGAAAATGTAAGGGCAGAACTATGTCCCAAACCTGAACTTATTGAGCAATATCTGGCTCAAAATATTTTACCAGTCCTGGTCGATCCTGAAGCTGAATTGTTAAAATTGCACCAGGCGCCAATTCTTATTGATGCAATCATGTCAAAGCATAATACTTTAACTACAATCGATCAAGCTAACCTTGTGATCGGTCTTGGTCCCGGTTTCATTGCCGGCAAAGATGTTCATGCCGTGGTTGAAACCCAGCGCGGCCATAACCTGGGTCGTGTTTTGCATAGCGGTTCGGCAGAAAAGGATACTGCCAGCCCGGCAGTAATTGCCGGATACGGTCGGGAAAGGCTGCTACGGGCGCCTGCCAGTGGCGTTTTTAAGCCGTTAAAAGAAATTGGCAGTTTAGTTAAGGCCGGCGATCCTGTAGCAAGAGTAGGAAACACGGATATTTACTCAGAAATTGATGGTATGGTCCGCGGCATGCTTCATCAGGACCTTGATGTATGCGCAGGGATGAAAGTTGGCGATATTGATCCCCGCGGCAGCGAAGTTAACTGCTATGCTATTTCAGATAAAGCCCGTGCCATCGGTGGCGGTGTTTTGGAAGCAATAATGAACCGCTACTTTTACCAGGTCTGAATAGTATAATGACACCGTTTTACGACATATTTTGCAGATCTGATATAATTAAACGGAATAGTCCAGTCGGATGCAGCGGAGGCCAACAATGGATATTAAAAGCAAGATTATAGATTATGAAAACATGGAATACTGTTACTGCTACCAGTGCGGGAGAATAAAAGAAAAACGCGACCTGGTTTTAACTGAAAACGGCTTGCAGTGTCGTAAGTGCGGTAGTATCCACCTCGGCGAAGCCGGATGGGTTTCCTGTCCCTATAACAAAATGACAGCCGTGAAATGCCCGATGGGTGGACGAGGAATTATTACGACCGATTATGGCCTGGAATGTATGGATCGCTGTTATTTCAGAGTTTAATTAATAGAAGGTGTGTATGAAACAGTTAAAGCTCACAGCTGTTTTAACATTAAAAACCCCTGTAGTGATATCCTTTTTTGGGGGTGGAGGAAAAACTGCCCTTATTTACAAGCTGGCTGAAGAGCTTGTAT
>SLHT01000214.1 GCA_007136055.1 Syntrophomonadaceae bacterium | reverse complement strand
TCCGCGGAACTTTCCGGTATTCTTGAGAATGCTTCCCCAAAAATTCTATTCTACGGACAGGAATGGGGATCTGTAGTTAAAGCTTTAAACACAAATAAAACAGGAACTGTTCTTATCCAAACTGAGGAAGCTATAAGAGCCGTTGAGAAGCAGGATTGCGATACACTCACCGCTCCTGCCCTGGAAGCTGACCCGGAAAGTCCCTGGCTGCTTCTTTTTACCGGGGGAACTACCGGCAGCCCGAAAGGGGCCATGCTTTCACACCGCATGGTTACCTGGAACGCCCTGAATACGATCATCAGCTGGGGCCTTAACCCAGACGATATTGTTGTAATGGCCATGCCTTTTTTCCATACAGGCGGACTGAATGTCTTCACCCTGCCCTTGCTTAAACTGGGCGGAACAGTAGTTATTATGAAGACTTTCGATCCCGAACAGTACCTGAAATTACTGCAGCAGGAACGGGGAACTATAATGTTTATGGTTCCCACCATGTATCAACTGCTGGCCGAAACGAAAGATTTTGCTGCAGTGGACTTTTCAACAGTCCGTATCTGTATTACAGGGGGCAGTCCCTGCCCTGAAAACCTTTATCATCTTTATTGGGAAAAAGGTCTTCCCTTCAAACAAGGCTATGGCTTAACAGAAGCAGGCCCTAATTGTTTCGCCCTGGCTGATATTGCTATCAAAGAAAAAATCGGTTCTGTGGGCAAAGCTGTTTTTTACGGCCGGGTAAAAGCAGTTAATGAAGAAGGTGCTCCTGTCTTGCCGGGTGAAATCGGCGAGCTGGTCATTAAGGGACCACACCTGTTTTCGGGATATTGGAATAACCCACAGGCAAGCAAAGAAACAATTAAAGACGGCTGGCTTTTTACAGGCGACCTGGTTCGCCATGACAAAGAAGGCTTCTTTTACATTGTAGATCGTAAAAAAGATATGTTTATAAGCGGCGGCGAAAATGTTTACCCCTTTGAAGTCGAGTCTGTACTTTACAGGCATCCTGCTGTTGCTGAAGCTGCGGTTGTGGGTATACCCCACGAAAAGTGGGGTGAAGTTGGACGGGCTTATGTAGTCCTGCATAAAGGATCTAAAGTTGAACCTGACGAGTTAATTGAACATAGCAAAACACATCTTGCCCATTACAAGGTTCCCAAGGAAGTGCTAATCAAGGATTCACTGCCGAAATCACCGGCTGGTAAAATTATAAAAAGATCTTTGCCGCAATAAGCAACGGATTAGAAACAACCATAATTTTTACTTAACACGAGAAAGGGGGCTGCAACTTAAGATATTATTCGAAAGCATGCTTAGCTTAATTAAAATTTAAGGAGGGTAAACATGAGATCGTATTATTTTAAGTTTGTTTTGCTGGTAGTTTTAATGTTAGCTTTAGTAGTTGTAGGGTGTGCGGAAGAAGAAGTCACGCCCGTTGATGATGAAGAACCCGTCGATGAGGAAGCTCCTGAAGAAGAACTTGGTGAACCGATTAAGATCGGGGCCCTGACTTCCCTAAGCGGGGTGCTCGAAGATTACGGCAACCAGTTCCAGAAAGGTTTTGAGCTTGGTCTCGAGTATATGACTGACGGTACTTACGTGGTAGCCGGCAGGCCACTCGAGGTAATCTGGGAAGATACCACTACAGTTCCCGATGTAGCCAGGGAAAGAGCAACAAAGCTGCTGGACCAGGACGAAGTTGATATAATGGTAGGGGTAACTTCATCTGCCGACGCCCTGGCAATATCTCCGATAGCCGAAGAATTTGAAACGGTTATTATCTATGAGCCGGCAGCGGCCGATGTTATTACAGGAGAATTTTGGAACCGCTATGTATTCCGCACCGGCAGGAATACTGCACAGGACGCTATTGCCATGGCCGATGTTGTCGCTTCAGAAGGCACCAGGATTGCCACACTGGCGCCAGACACAGCTTTCGGCCGGGCCGGAGTTGACCCCTTTGTGCCCGAAGCAGAAGCCAGGGGAGCAGAAATTGTAATCCAGGAATTCCCGCCGGCTGACGCAACGGACTTTACTTCCTACATCTTAAGGATTATGGAAGCCGACCCTGATTACCTCTTTGTCGTCTGGGCCGGGGCAAATAACCCCTGGGGCCAGCTGGCAGAACTGGATGTTCAGGGAGCCGGAATCACTGTTTCCACCGGTGCGCCTGAAATTGCCGCCCTGCGCATGATGCACGATGTAGTAGGCATGTTGGGTTTCACTGTTTACTATCATACAGTGCCCCCTGCCAATCCCATGAATGACTGGCTCATTGAAGAACACTTTGCAAGATACGATTCGCCTCCCGACATCTTCACCTCCGGCGGGATGGCCTGCGCTGCTGCTTTAGTCACCGCTTTAGAGAAAACAGGCGGAGATACTGATAGCGAGGTTCTGATCGAAACCCTGCGGGGCATGGAATTTGATTCTCCAACCGGCGAACGCTGGTTCAGGGAAGAAGATCACCAGGCCATGCAGCCACTATTTGAAATTACTCTTGAGCCGGGGGACGACCATCCGGTCCCCGTCCTTCAAAGGTTAATACCGGCCGAAGACCTGGCGCCACCGGTTACCGTGCCTGAAGACGCCCAACGATAAATAGAAAGCCTAAATAAATAAGATAGGAGTTGCTGTAATGTCAGAAACGCTGATTGAGACTAAAAACCTAACAATTAATTTTGGAGGCCTGAAAGCAGTTAACAATGTAGGCATATCTGTAGAAAAAGGATTGTTTACAACAATCATCGGGCCAAATGGTGCCGGTAAAACAACACTCTTCAATCTCATCAGCGGCCTGCTGCAGCCAACTGAAGGAACCGTTTATTTTAAGGGGACAGACATAACAAGTCTGTCCCCTATGCAAAGAGTGGCCATGGGCATCGGGCGTTCATTTCAGTTAACCAACGTCTTCCCGAATTTAACTGTCCATGAAAACGTGCGGTTAGCTTTGCAATCGAGAGAGAAAACCGGGTACAAAATTTTTACATCCTATAAAAAATTTCCGGCACTGGAAGAAGAGGCCGCAACCTTACTGGAGCAGGTTCTGCTTGATGACAAAATGAATTCGCTGGCAGCAAGCCTGAACCACGGGGAACAGCGCAAACTGGAACTGGCTATGGTACTGGCCATGAAACCGGATGTTCTCCTCCTCGATGAACCAACAGCAGGTATGGCCCTGGAAGAAGTTCCCGCCATGTTTGAACTCCTAGAAAAAACCAAGCATCAACAACAAAACACAGTCCTGCTCATAGAACATAAAATGGACCTGGTAACGAAATTATCCGATACGGTTATTGTGCTGGTTAATGGTTCTGTTCTTACAGAAGGAACTGCCGCCGAAGTATCTGAAAATCCCGACGTTCTAAAAGCTTACCTCGGAGGAGGCATTCTCAATGGATCCACTGCTTAAACTTGAAAATGTATCTTCATTTATTGGTCCTTTCCATATCCTGCAGGGTGTTAACCTGGAAGTCTTCCCCGGTGAAGCTGTAGTTATACTGGGTCGAAACGGGGCAGGGAAAACAACAACCCTGCGCACTATAATCGGCCTGGTTCCGGCCAGTGATGGCCAAATAATTCTTGACAACATAGATTTAACAGCAATGCCTCCTTATCAGACGGTTCGCCAGGGTATTGGCTTTGTTCCTGAAGATTATGGTATTTTTGATGCTTTGACGGTCGAAGAAAACTTTCTGATTGCAATGTGGAAGGAAGATCAAGATACCTTTGACAGGCGGGATCATGTGTTGGAACTTTTCACCGATCTGAAAGAATCATACAAAAGGCTGGCCTCCACATTAAGCGGCGGGCAGAGGCAAATGCTTTCTATCGCGAGGGCCCTTGTTAATGACAACAAAATTATTTTGATCGATGAGCCAAGCAAAGGGCTGGCCCCGATTATTGTAGAAAAAGTCCGGGATACACTGCTTACCTTTAAGCAGGAAAAAACAATTGTTCTTGTTGAGCAAAACTTTGAAATGGCCTGTGCTGTAGGCGATCGTTTCTATATTATCACTGAAGGGCGAACTGTCCTGGATGGCACGATCAAAGAACTTATGGATGACGAAGAACTTCAGAGAAAACACCTGGGCTTTGTAACAGCTTGAGATTATCGTAAAATCACAGAGGTGGTGGGTAAGTTTTGCACATATTCCTAATGCTTTTGATAAACGGCCTGGCTGAAGGCGCTCTAATTTTTCTAATGGCTGCCGGATTGTCCATTATTTTGGGACTTCTGGGTGTTGTTAACTTTACACACGGGGTTCTGTTTATCTGGGGTGGCTATGTAAGCATATGGATATTTAGCATGACTGGCAGTTTTGCAATTGCTATTATTGCAGCTGTTGCAGCCGGATTTGTAATGGGACTGATCTTTGAAAGATTGTTTATTCGTCCAGTTTACGGTAATGTAACGGCACAAATTTTGATTACACTCGGATTGGGAGTTGTTTTTACCGATATGGCCCGGCTGTTCTGGGGTCCAAACCCGATTCCGGCTGCCAGGCCGGAATTTATGGATGGAACCTGGGTTTTTGGTGCAGTAATCATCTCCCAGTATCGGATATTTCTTATTATTATCGGCATTCTGGTAGCCATAGGCATTAACTACCTTGTTAACAGGACAAAGGTGGGTATGGTTATGCGCGCCGGAATTCAATCACCTGACATGGTACAGGCACTGGGCATTAATATCAAAGTGTACTTTGCCGGTGTATTTGCCGGAGGAGCAGCTTTGGCTGCCTTGGGTGGCGCCCTATATGTTCCCCTGGTCGGCAGCGTCTGGTCCGGAATGGGCATTAACAATCAAATTCTTGCTTTTATTGTAATTATCCTTGGTGGCATGGGCTCATTTTACGGTTCAGCTGTAGGTAGTATAATTATAGGCTTAACCGTAGCATTTGTCTCCTGGTTTTACCCACCTCTAACAGTTTATACAACCGTGCTCTTATTACTACTGGTTCTTACTTTAAAACCAGAAGGCTTATTTGGAATGGCGGTGAGAAACTAATGCCTATGCTGACAAATATTCTGCGGAAAAAACCAGCGTTGAGTTCCGGCATGTTGCTATTTCTCGGCCTTTTTGCGGTGTTTATTCTAATTATTCCTCATATAACAGGCCTGACCACAATAGCTCTTTTAAGCAGGATTTATATACTGGCAATATTCGGCATGAGTTACGATATTTTAAGAGGTTATACAGGTATCATCAATCTGGGCCATGCCCTGTTTTTTGGTGGCGGAACCTATATTGCCGGCATTATGTTTTCCCGCATGGGTGCGACCCTGGACATTTTACTGCTTGCAGTCCTGGTTTCAATGGCCTTCGCAGCTGTGGTGGCATATATAATGGGCCAGTTTGCATTCAGAGGGGCCGGTTTCACAGGTGTGATCGCCTGCGCCATGATCACGCTCGCTTTCGGCGAAATTGGACGTCATACTGCTGAAACCCTGCGGGAGTATACTCAAGGAGCTGATGGCCTGACCTTCAGAGTGCCTCTCATGTTCCAGGATCGGGTAATGATGTACTATTATGCCCTTTTATTCTTAATTATCATGACCTTGATCTTAAGAAGGTTTGTTAATTCCCCGACTGGACGGGTCCTGCAGGCAATCCGCGATAACGATCAGAGAGCAAAATTTTTAGGCTACGATACCAAGAAATATAAACTAATTGCCCTGGTTATAGCAGGAATGGCTTCTGCTGCAGCCGGAATTATGTTTGCTCTTCTGACCCGTTTTGCAAACACTGAACTGCTCACTGTCCAGAACACCCTTAATGCCCTTTTATATACTATTGTCGGAGGGACGGGAACGCTATACGGAGCAATTTTCGGTACAGCCTTTGTTCAACTGGCTCAGAATTACCTGCTTGAATTACGTGGGATTCATGAAATCTTCTCACGCTGGCTTCTGTTCTTCGGGGCAATTTATGTCCTGGTTGTGCTTTACATGCCCAAGGGGTTAGTAGGGACCTATTTGCAACTTGCGGGAAAATGGCAAAACCGTAAAAAAGCCGCTTAATCTTTAATCGGAGAAAGACTGGCTGCACTAAGGTTTATATTAATGATACACAGCAAGGAGTAATTACCATGACTAATTCATCGAAAATGCAAATCGGGTTAACCAGCTTGGGAGTTTACATGCCCGAGACCATAATGACCAGCGCTGATATAGCCGGGAAAACAGGCATTCCCCTGGATATTGTAAAAGGGAAAATGGGCCTGCGCCAAAAACATGTCGCCGCTCCGGATGAACATGTTTCAGATATGGCCCTGGCTGCAGCCCGTTCAGCCCTTGAAAAGATAGACTTTGATCCGGAAAAACTCGATGCCGTGATCTTCTTCGGCAGCCAGTACAAAGATTACCCGGTCTGGTCTTGCGCCTGCAAAATACAGTACGACTTGGGCGCTAACAGGGCATTTGCTACAGAAATTTACTCTCTTTGTGCAGGCTTTACCGTCGCCCTGCGTATGGCTAAAGGCCTGATGCTGGCAGACGACGAAATGAACAATGTATTATTGACTATGGCCAGCAAAGAATCTCACCTCATTGACTATAAAAACCCGCGGATTCGCTTTATGTACAATTTTGGTGACGGAGGGGCAGCAGTACTGCTGCAAAAAGGCGCTGAAAAAAACCTGGTCCTGGAAACCCATAACATAACGGCCGGCTTTTTCAGCAAGCATGTCAAAGTGCTGGACGGTGGATCAGTCAACCCTATTTCACAACTTTCTTGCACTCCTGATTCGGGGAAATTGGACGTAATTGACCCGGATGAAATGAAAGAGCACCTGGACCCGATTACTTTTGACAACTTCATAACCGTAGTAAAAACAGCTTTGGAAAAAAGCAACAAAAGCCTTGCCGAGCTTGACTTTCTGGCCCCGATTCATTTCAAGAGGTCCCTTCATGATAGTATCCTCAATGAATTTAACCTCGGTGAAAACCAGAGCTTTTACCTGGAAGATTACGGCCATATCCAGGCAGCTGATCAAATTATTGCTCTTTCTGAAGCGGAAAAAAAAGGCCTGCTCAAAGATGGAGCTATTATTGCCCTGTTGGCAGCCGGAACAGGATACACCTGGGGTTCAACAATTCTGCAGTGGGGCAATGCTTAGTCAGTTGTTTCACCCCGGCAACAGGATACCATCATTTGACTGCAAGGCAACGATCGAATAAACTTTGATTGACTTTGACTGTCAATTGAACAAGGGTGGATCTATGAAGATAGATAAGGATATCAAAAGAAACAATTATGAAGGGGTCAGCCTGCCTAAAACGAGACGGGGACAGGCAACCTTTGACAGACTGCTAAAGGCGGCCGAAGATATTATTGGGGATAAAGGTTATCATGATACCTCTATTTACTCCATTACCGAACAAGCGGGAGTAGCAATGGGTACCTTTTACCTCTATTTTCGGGGCAAGAAAGATATCTTTCGGGAATTAATTTATCATATTCACCATGACGTCCGTAAATATATTCAAATCGCAATCAAGGATATCCCCGATCGAAAAGAAGCTGAAATTGAGGGAATAAAAGCTTTCTTCCATTACTGCCTGGAACACCCCAACTTGTATGCCCTGATCAGGGAAGCAGAATTTGTTGACATAGAAATATTCAAATGGTACTATACAAATTTCAGCAAAGGTTATGCTGAACACCTGGAAGATGCAATGGAGAAAAAACAAATTAAACAGATGGACCCGGAAGCACTGGCCTTCTGCTTAATGGGTATCAGTATTTTTACAGGTATGCGCTGGACTTTATGGGAACAAAAACTGCCTGACGAAAAACAGCTTGAAACAATCCGGGAATTTATCTTAAAGGGACTCGCCCCGGGTTAAATCCATATATCATGACCTTAACAGGAGGTTTTTATTATGATCGCTGATATTCCCTACTCCAAATTAAAAGTAGGCAATACCGCAGAAATAAGCAAAACAATATCTGAAACTGATGTCTATAATTTTGCCGGAATCTGCGGAGACTTTAACCCGCTTCATGTCGACCAGGAATTTGCCGCAAAAACCCCCTTTAAAAAAAGAATCGCTCACGGCATGCTAAGCGCCAGCCTGATATCTACACTTTTAGGCACCACTTTGCCCGGCAAAAACACAATTTACATGGAACAAAGCCTTAAATTCCGTGCCCCGGTTTTTATCGGGGA
>SLHT01000162.1 GCA_007136055.1 Syntrophomonadaceae bacterium | reverse complement strand
TAGCACGGTTACTGCAGCCTTGGCGTAAGCCTCGATATCACCCGTGCCGCCGTCGAGACTGCCGATCTTGTCATTGCCCAGGTTAACACTTTCATGCCGAGAGTACACGGTGATTCTTTCATCCATGTTTCGGAGTTTGATTACCTGGTTCCTTATGACGAAGAAATTCTTGAATATCATCCAACTGAGCTTGAGCCCGACACGGTCAATAAAATCGGCCGCCATGTAGCCCAGATTATCGAAGACGGGGATACCATCCAGGTAGGTTACGGTAGTGTGCCGAACAGTATTCTTTCCTGTTTCGCAGATAAAAAAAACCTCGGGGTTCACACCGAACTTTTAAGTGACGGGCTAATTGAGCTGATCGAGAAAGGTGTCATTGATAATTCAAGAAAAGAAAAGAATCGCAGCAAACTGGTTGCATCTTTTTGTATGGGCAGCAAAAAAACTTACGATTATATTAACGATAACCCGGCCATAGTCTTTAAAGAAATCGACTATACCAACAACCCCCTGGTTATTTCCGGTCACGATCATATGGCTGCCATCAATAGTGCCCTGGAGATCGACTTGAGCGGACAGGCTTCATCCGAATCGCTGGGCAGCACGTTTTACAGCGGCATTGGCGGACAGGCCAATTTTATGCGTGGCTCCGTGCTTGCCCGCTATGGCAAAAACATCCTGGTCTTGCAGTCGACGACCCGCAACGACGAGGCCTCGCGAATTGTTCCGGCCCTGCAGGAAGGGGCGGGTGTTACCCTTACCCGTGGTGATCTTTATTACGTGGTTACAGAATATGGGATTGCCTACCTCCATGGCAAAAATATCAGGGAAAGGGCGATGTCACTTATTGCCATTGCCCATCCAAAGTTTCGCCCCTGGTTGATTGAAGAAGCCAAAAAACGGAAACTGATCTATAAAGATCAGGCTTTTTTCCCCGGTGAGCAGGGCGAATACCCCGAGCATCTCGAGACCTACCGGACAACGAAGCATAATTTTAGAATTTTATTGAGGCCGGTAAAAATTAGTGACGAGCCGCTGATTAAAGATTTTTACTATAACCTTTCCGATAAGAGTATCTACCAGCGCTTTTTATCGATCAGGCGCTACCTGCCCCATTCTGAACTGCAAAAGCAATTCGTTATTATCGATTACACCAAGGAGATGGCGATCCTGGCCGTGGAAAAAAGCAAGGACCGGGAAGTAATCGCCGGCACAGCCCAATACTGTATCGGTGAAAATACGCTTTCCGCCGAATTATCAATAATTGTCCGCGATGATTATCAGGGCAAGGGTATCGGTTCAGAACTGTTCTCTTACCTGGTTATAGTGGCCAAAAACCAGGGCCTGCATACCTTTACTGCCGATATTCTTCCCGATAATATTGCAGTTTTCCGCCTGATTGACAAACTGGGCCTCGAATATGAACGCAAGTGGCAGGACGGCTTGATTCATATCGTGATTTACCTGAAGTAGCTTGAAATTGCAGCAGCCTAACCCCTTTCTAAGAAGAGAGGAGGTTAGTTGCCGCTGTTCATGAACATGGTTAATAAAAAGGCCCAATAGAGCCAAGCGGGTGACAAACAGGTCCATAACAACCCTGGTTGTCACCTGTCTGCATCGCAAAGAAAAAATTAACCCGGTCCGCGGAAAGGAACCCCGATGTCTTTAGAAATTAAAACTGAAAGTCTGGAATCGCTATTCACTTACTACAATAACCCCGGAGGAACCCTGGATTGGCCTTCAATATATACCCTGCCGATTTGGATGCAAACCTGGTGGGAAGTGTTCAGATCTGATTATGAACTTTTTGTGCGCTCAATCTACAAGGACGGCCGCCTGCTCGGGATAGCCCCGCTTATGATAAAAAGCGGCGAAGCTTTCCTGATCGGCAGTCCCGATGTTTGTGACTATCTCGATTTCATTACCCCTGCCGCCAATAAAGATGAAGAAGAATTTTTCAGGGTCCTGCTGCCCTATTTGAAAGAAAGCGGGGTAGAAAAACTAATTTTAAATGCCCAGCGTCCCGATGCAGGCGTTTTCAAGGGGCATATTGCCGCTGAAGCTGAAGAACCGTCCTGCTTTGTGACGCGCTTCAGCCGCGAAGACGAGACCTTTGAGCTAAACCTGGCATCAAGTTGGGATGATTACCTGGCCGGTCTGACCAAAAAACAGCGCCACGAGGTCAGGCGTAAACTGCGCCGTTTACAGGACGAAACGGGAAGCCATGACTACAGGGTTCTTGAAAACGCTGCAGAGGTAGGAAGCTTTATCCCGGAATTTATTAAACTTTTTATGCAAAACCCTGAAAAAGAAGAATTTTTAACCAGTCAAAGGGAGCAATACTTTCGCAACCTTCTGGTCGCAACAGCGAAGAAAGATTTAGCCCGCTTCGGCCTGCTCGACATAGACGGGCAGACTGTCGCCGCTGTCCTCTACTTCAATTACCGGGGCCGGGTCTACCTCTACAACAGCGGTTATAACTATGCTTATCGCGAGATGAGCGCCGGCCTGCTCTCAAAATTATTCTGTATCAGGGATAGCATAGAGCGGGGCCGCCCGATTTTCGATTTCTTAAAAGGCCGGGAAGTCTACAAAGGCCGCCTGGGGGCTACCGCCGTCCCGATTTACAGGGTTACAGTCACAATAAGTTAAAAAGGTGTCTGACACCTTTTTAACTTATTGCGGTTTATTATATCGCAGAGAAAGGGGTATTTACTTGAGGCAGAAACGAATTGAGTATTCCGGAGCAATATATCATGTTATGCAGCGCGGCAACAATAAAGAAAATATTTTTCAAAACGACTCCGATAAAAAATTTTTTATTGCTGAACTTGCCAACAGCAAGAAGATGTATGGTTTCAAAATGTACGGTTACGTTTTGCTCGACAACCACTATCACCTGCTCCTGAAAGTGGGAGAGGTGCCGCTGAGCAAAATAATGCAGCGGCTAAACAGTTTATATAGCCGATACTACAACCGGGTCCATGAACGTATTGATCACCTCTTTGGTTTACGTTACAAGGCTCTTATTATTGATGATGAAAAATACCTCTTTGCGGTACTGCGTTACCTGCATTGGAATCCAATCCGGGCCGGTTTGGCCAGACAGGTGGCAGACTACAGGTGGAGCAGCGATCTGTTTTACCGTAACAATAAAAGCGGCCTGGTTGATGTAGATTATATTTACAGCAGTATCTCGAAAAACCGAAAATATGCTGCGAATGAATACTTGCGGCTTATTAAGGATGAAACTGTAGCCGACTATGATCAGATCAACGCCATCGGGAAGAATAGCCAAAAAGTTCTAATTGATGATTTAAACTGCAGGGAAAAGCCGCTTGATGCAATATTAAAGGAAACAGGGCTTAGTGAAGAAGAATTTACCTTAGTTAAAGAAGGGACGCGGAAGAGGGACTTGAAACCTTATAAGCTTGAATATATAAAGAAAGCTTGCAGGCAGGGTTATACACTAAAAGAAATAGCTGACAACATCAATATCAGTATTACAGCTGTTCATAAACTTAATAACAGCTTCGAGAACAACGATGCGCTGTCGCGTTGTCAGTAAGTTAAAAAGGTGTCTGACACCTTTTTAACTTATTGGGGAGGTGGGGACTGGTTTATGAGGATGGCCTTTTTAAGTATCCACAGTTCGCCGCTGGGGAAGGCGGGGGGGAAGAATACCGGGGGGATGAGCACTTACCTGCGCGGCTTGTCGGAGGCGCTTGGTGCAGCCGGATATAAGGTTGATCTTTTTACCCGCGCTGTCGGGACGGGGGATGAAGGGATCAGTCAGCTGTCTGAAAATGTGCGCCTTATTGCTCCCGACGATGGCAATGGGCCTCTGGCCAAGGGTGATATTTATCCGTACTGCCCTGAGTTTGCGGCTGCTGTGGATCAGTTTCGCCTCCGGGACCGCTCCCGTTACGATATTATCTTCAGCCACTACTGGCTTTCTGGTTGTGTGGGCAGGGTTTTGGAGGCAAAATGGCAGGTTCCCCATCTGATCATGTTTCACACTCTCGGCCGGGCCAAGAATGAAGCCTGCTCCGGAGAAAATGAACCTTATTTGCGGATCGCCGAAGAAGAAAAGCTGGCCCGCAGCTGTAGCCTGGTTGTGGCTGCCGCACAGCAGGAAAAAGATAAAATCCTTGCCTACTTCAAGCTGTCACCTGAAAAAGTAGCGGTAATTCCATGCGGAGTTGACCGCAACCTGTTCCGCCCGCGCGGTCGCCAGAGAGCCAAAGAGCAGCTCGGGCTGGCCGGCAGGAGTGTGATCTTTGCTGTTGGGCGGATCGAACCGGTTAAGGGTTTTGACCTGTTAATTGAAGCCGCGGGCCTGCTTCCGGAAGAGGAGGATTTCAGGGTGATCATTGCCGGCGGCGGTGATCAGAGCCGCCCTTGTATTGCCGCGCTGAAAAAAACTGCCGCTACCCTTGGCATTGCCGGCAGGGTAGATTTTAGAGGAATAATTGAACACCGGGATCTTCCTCTATACTATAGCGCCGCCGATGTTACCGTGATTCCTTCCCACTACGAAAGCTTCGGCCTGGTCGCCTTAGAATCGATTGCCTGCGGCACCCCGGCTGTGGGCGCCCCGGTTGGCATTCTGCCGGAGCTGATTAACCGCAGCGGCGGGCGGTACGGTTACCTGGTTTACGATCGAGATCCTGTCTCCTGGGCAGCAAAAATCCGAGAAGTGCTCCTGTACCCCGAACCAATCAGCAAATCCGGTATCGATAAACTGCTAGCCCCCTATAACTGGGCAGACGCTGCCTCAAGCCTGACCGGGCTGGTTGTAAAACTAAAACCTTGATTGGTTAAGCAGTTTACTCAGACTGAAAAATAACCTCACTTTGGAATAAAGGGAAACCCCGCCGTCTTTCGACGGCAGGGTTTCCTTCAAACGTTATCAGCTGAACTGTACATGATGCTCTAATCGCTTCACCGGGATAGCCGGCCCACCCGGCTTCAAAGTGGGAAAGAAAGGCCGGCCTGACCCTCAACAGTTGTTATTTCTTTTTCGCTTTATCGACCCATTCAGCCAGCTCTTTTGCGGCCAGGTCGCGGCCGCCCAGGCCGAAAGCGACGACTCCGGTCAGCGCGATAGCTCCCAGCAGCACACCGAAAGCGATAATTATAATCTCATTAGCCACACCAACCTGTCGCAGGGCGATTGAACCGGCCAGGATAAGGATGGCGATGCGGGCAAGTTTACCTAAGAAATCGGCATGGGGTCCGCCGCTGGCCAGAACAACTTCTTTAGTCAGACCGCCCAGATAAAGACCGATGCCGAAGATAATTACCGATACGACAACTCTGCCCAGAAGGACAGTTAGCTGGGCAATCAGATCGGCTAACACTACAAAGCCCAGTAATCCGGCGGCTTCAATGGCTGCAAACAGCATGATTGCAACCAAGGTGATATAGCCGACAATTTCGGAAGGAGACCTCTGCCCTTCAAGTGTAGTGCGGGTAAATCCCAAACGAACAAGGAGGTCATCGAACCCCACAGACGCTAAAAGGTTAGATACCAGGCCAGCCAGTAATCTGCCCACCAAAAGCGCTATAATTAGAACCAGGGTGGCAGCAAATATCGCCGGCAGTGCTTGCAAGATCAAAGCAATCATATTGCTGGCCGGGGCAGTTATAGCCTCCAGGGCCAGGGCATTAAGAGCCCCTATTAGAGCAAAGATCAGGACGATAACGTAAACTATCAACCCGATAACCGCTGAAGGTTTATTTGCGCCGAGAACAGATGAAACATTAGCTTTCTCACTTACACGGTCAAGGCCGAGTCCTGACAACAGGTTGATCACCAGGCGTTGTAAGATCCGAGCTCCAATCCAACCAACGAGAAGAATCAGAAAGGCTCCCAAGATGTTCGGCAGGAAAGCAAGCAGGGTTTCAAACATGTTTTGGACCGGCACCAGTAAACCTACCAGGTTTAGGACACTTAATATAGCCGGTACAAAAAACAGGAATACCACCCAGTATACTACGTTGCTTAATGTCTGAGATAAAGATACCTTATCTTCAACTTCACCTTCTTTTTCTTCTTCCTTTTCTACCTGAGCGCTCAGCCGTTCATCAACCTTTGCGGCCTCCAGAATGCGGTAAAGCACCATCCGTAGCAAGGTTGCCAGGAACCATGCGACAAGGATCAAAATTAGTGCGCCAAGAAGACGTGGAGCATAGGCAAAGATGCTCATCAGAAAAACATTTAGCGGCTCAGCAATTAGGGTCAGGCCTATGTACTGGAAAAAGGCAATTAGCACAAAGAACATGGCCAGGTAATAAACAGCCCGACCTGCCCATTTGTTTACTTCTGAATCGGCAGCCTCCTCGTCGCCTTTTACCCAGCGCGCTAATTTAGTTCCAACATGGGTTCGGCGAAAAACACCTCTTACTATTGAGGCAAGAATTAAAGCAAGCAGCCAACCAATAACAAGGATAGCTATTGCTCCCAAAATTGTTGGAAAGTGAACAGTAAACCACGTCAGTAACTCATTTAAGAAACCAACTCCTGTCATCAAAAACACTCCTTTCTTTGCAATTAATTGGGACTAATAAGAAAAATATTTATAGTCCCTTTAAGCAGGATATTAATATTATATCATATTTAAATTCTAAATTACAGATTAATTTTTCTAAAACATGGGGAAATGCCAGCTAAAATACCAGGTGTAGATAAAAGACAACAAAAAAATCATATGTTATAATTATTCGTATAAATTTACAAGTTAAACGGTAATTGTTTATCAATAATTGCCTTTTACCTGTTCATTTAACTATTACATTCAGGGTGGTTTCAATGGATACTGATTATATTTTCCAGATCATTATAACCTATGGAGGACGATTACTGCTTGCCCTTAACCCTTTAAAGTCGGAGACTACATTGAAGCAGCCGGACACGCCGGTACAGTTAAAGAAATCCAGGTCTTTCACACCCTGCTTGGTGCCCCCGATAATAAAAGGATTATTGTGCCCAATGGAGTTTTATCTAATACCAATTGAAGAAAAGTTTCTTTAAACAAAGTAAAGGTGGTAGCAAGTATATTGAACCTGAAACCCGAAAAAAAGACTAAAGCAGATATAATGATTATCAGTCCTCATCCGGACGATTCTGAATTTGGCGCAGCCGGTTCAGTTGCCCGCTGGGTTGAAGAAGGGAAGAAAATAGTTTACGTGATCTGTACAAACGGTGAAAAGGGAACCAGCGACCCGAATGTAAAGCCGGAAGATTTAGCTCAAAGGAGAAGGAAAGAGCAGGAGGCGGCAGCAGCACTGCTCGGTGTAAAAGAAGTAATATTTCTTGGTTATGAAGACCAAACCTTAGAGGATACCCCTGAATTTCGTAAAGAAATCGTCCGCTGGATCCGCACTTTTAAACCAGACATGCTGGTTACCGCCGATCTCTATCGCCGCTACATCTGGCATCGCGATCACCGTATAACCGGCCAAGTTGTTCTAGATGCCGCATTTCCCTATGCCCGCGATCATCTGTCCTATCCCGATTTACTGCAAGAAGGGTTAGAACCGCACAAAGTAAAAGAGATCCTGCTTTGGGCCAGCGAAGAACCCAATTATTATTCCGATATTACCGCAACTTTTAAGACCAAGCTGGCTGCCCTGCGCTGTCATGAAAGCCAGGTCGGCGGGCATCATTTCCCTGCTATCGAGCAGTGGCTGCAGCAGCGTGCTGAAGACGCCGCCCGCGATTCAGATTACCAGTTAGCCGAGACTTTTCACCGCGTTGAGATTCCCTGGTAGTTGTCCTGATTTAAAGCCAGGTTACATCGCCACAGAGCTCGTCATCGTAGCCTTGGGATAAAAAATCTTCGATGAGAGTACGCTCAGTGCCGATAGTAGTCGAATTGCCGTGGCCCGGCAGCACTACTGTTTCGTCCGGCAGCGTTAGCAGTTTTTCTTCAATTGAAGTCATAATTTGTTTAAAATCATGCGGAGTTGCCGTTTTCCCCGGGCCGCCAGGAAAGATGGTGTCTCCAGCCAATAAATAATGTTCGACCTTAAAGCACAGACTCCCTGCTGTATGTCCGGGAACATGAATTGCTTCCAGGCGGAGCCTTCCGCATTCGATTATATCCCCGTCTCTTAACAGGCGGTAAGCGTCTACCGGCAGCATGTCTGCATCTTTTTCATGAGCAGCAAGAGGCGCGTTAAG
>SLHT01000179.1 GCA_007136055.1 Syntrophomonadaceae bacterium | reverse complement strand
TGATCTTTTAAGTGAAGGCAAAAGCGGTTATTTTACGGCAGCTAAGGGCAAAGAAGTATTACCCGTATCATTAACCCGGTGCTTTGCGGAAGATAAGACGTTTCCCGAAAACATATACAAACTGGCCCTGATACTGGCCAGGTAAAAAGTGGATCAGGAGGTATTAAAAGTGCGGCGGACAAAGATTGTTTGCACTATCGGGCCTAGCATAGGCACAGAGGATATGATCGAGAAGTTGATAGAAGCAGGAATGAATGTGGCCAGGCTGAATCTTTCCCACGGAAGCAGTGAAGAACATATTCGCCGCCTGGAAATGATTCGCGAAGTCAGCGCGAATATGAAACGCAGAATAGGGTTTTTATATGATACACGCGGTCCGGAGGTAAGGACCGGTGACTTACAGGAAGATTTCGCAATCCTGGAAGACGGTAATGATCTAGTCCTGACCACAGAATCAGTTGTCGGAAACAGTAACAGGATTTCGGTAACTTATCGAGACTTACACCGTGATCTTAAACCAGGCTGCAAAATATTGATAGATGATGGTCTGATTGTTTTAGAAGTAACTGAAATATCCGGTCGGGATATCCACTGCCGTATATTACACGGCGGTAAACTGCGCAGTTACAAAGGACTGAATACACCGGGGACGAGGATAAACCTGCCTGCAATTAATGACGATGACCACAAGGATATTATAAAAGCTTTAGAATATGAGGTAGACTTCCTTGCGGCCTCATTTACCCGTAATGCTGAGGATGTCCAGGAGGTCAGGCGTTTGATTGAAGATCATGGTGGCAGCATCATGATCCTGGCCAAAATTGAAAGCAGGGAAGGCGTCGATAATTTCGATGAAATCATGGAGGTGGCTGACGGAATCATGGTCGCCAGGGGCGACCTGGGGGTTGAAATCCCGCCCGAAGAAGTCCCTTTGTTGCAGAAGGCTTTTATAAAAAAATGCAACAGGGCAGGTAAACCGGTCATTACCGCTACACAGATGTTGGACAGTATGATCCGTAACCCCAACCCGACCAGGGCCGAGGCCAGTGATGTTGCCAATGCAATTTTTGACGGTACAGATGCGATCATGCTTTCGGGCGAAACGGCAATTGGTCGCTTTCCAATCGAAGCGGTTGAAACTATGAGCCGTATTGCCAGGCACACTGAGGAAGCCCTGGAATATAAAAATATTTTACAGGACCTTAGCAGAACGATCAAAAAAACGGTTACCGACGCAATTAGTTACAGTACTTGTCATATTGCTTATGAACTGGATGCCGATGCCATTATTACCGCTACCCAATCAGGTCACACGGCGCGCATGGTTTCAAAATATAGACCGAAGGCACCGATAGTAGCGGTGACTTCTAACCGTAGAGTGGCTACACGCCTGACCCTGACCTGGGGAGTACAGACCGTGATAAGTCCGCCTGCCAAATCTACTGATGACATGCTTGTAAGTGCTGTCAATGCTTCACTAGAAGAGAAAATGATCAGCGATGGCAACCTTGTAGTTATAACCGCCGGCGTGCCGGTTGGGGTATCGGGTACCACTAACTTGTTAAGAGTTGAAACAGTGGGGGAGATTATCGTGAAAGGTAGAGGTGTCGGAAAGGAAGCAGTGAGCGGAACCGCTTTTATAGCTAAAGGTGAAAGTGATCTCGATAATATCGAAGAAGGTCAGATTTTGGTTGCTCACAGCACGAACAGTAATTATATGCCTGCCATTAAAAAAGCGGCGGCACTGGTAACAGAAGAAGGCGGGCTTACTTCGCACGGAGCGATAGTGGCTATTAATTTAAGCAAGCCGGCAATTGTCGGGGTAGATAAGGCCCTGCAGTTAATCACAAATGGGGAAATGATTACTGTAGATGCGATCAGGGGTTTGATCTATCGTGGTGAAGCAAACGTACTCTAAACGTGATGGGAGAAAAACGAATTTGAAAAAGTGTGAAACAACGATAAGGGCTCGCTACCAGGAGACTGATCAAATGGGTTTTGTCTATCACGCCAACTATTTGGTCTGGTTTGAAATGGGGCGGACTGAACTGATGAGGAGTATTGGTTTGCCTTATATCGAGTTCGAAAAAAGCAAGCTTTATCTGCCTGTCCTTAAAGCTTATTGCGAGTATAAACATGCTGTCGGCTACGATGATCTACTGACAGTTACGACCTGTCTTGAGAGCCTGCAATATGTGCGTCTTGTTTTTAATTACGAAATACGGAAGGAAGGCAAAAAGATGGCCGGTGGTTTTACGGAACATGCTTTTATTAATGAGGCAGGACGACCGGTAGTGCTTAAAAAAATAAGCCCCTTTTTGTGGAACAGGTTATGTAAGGCCCTTGAATCTGATGAGGAATAAAGTGAGGTGGGAAGATGAACAATAAAAATGGGATAATTGGCCTGGTTTATGATCAAGACTACCTGGTCCATACCCAGAGGCAGCATCCCGAAAGTAAAGAAAGACTGGAGCATATTTTAGCTAACCTGGAAAATGAGGGGCTGATGGACAACCTGGAGTTAATTGCCCCGGAACCGGCAAAGGTTGATGATCTGGCGTTGGTTCATGATCACGGTTATATCCGTTCGATTGAAGAAGCCTGCAATGCCGGAAAGCGCTTTCTGGATATGGATACATATATTGTTCCCGAGTCATACAATGTGGCTTTACTTTCCGCCGGAGGAGTGTTAACCGGATTGCGTAAAGTTATGGCCGGTAACCGGCAAAAAGCTTTTGCCCTTAACCGTCCGCCCGGGCATCATGCCGAACGGAGCAGGGCGATGGGTTTTTGTCTTTTTAACAATATAGCCATTGCTACAGCTGTGGCTAAACGAGACTATGGGTTAAAGCGAATTGCTATTGTCGACTGGGATGTTCATCACGGCAATGGAACTCAGCATTCTTTTGAAGAAGACAGGGAAGTGCTTTTTATTTCCTCTCATCAGAGTCCTGCTTATCCAGGTACCGGTCGGCAGCAGGAAGTTGGCCGGGGCAGTGGTGAAGGTTTTACGGTTAATATCCCGCTGCCCCCCGGTTGCGGTGATGCTGAATATGCACTTGTATATGATAAAATTGTCATTCCGATCCTCGATAGATTTAAACCAGAACTGCTTTTAATTTCTGCCGGTTTTGATGCTTACCGCCTGGATCACCTGGCCGGGATGTCACTGACTGAAAGCGGTTTTTACTACCTGGCCGAAGCACTGAATGCTGCCGCGGAACGCTGGTCTGAAGGCCGGGTTCTGCTCTGCCTGGAAGGCGGTTATCATTTGCAGGGTCAGGCCGCGGCTGTTATACAAACGCTGAATGCCCTGGGTCGCTGGGATTTGCCGATTGCCGGGCGCGCACCCGATTTGGAACCGGGCAAACATGTCCGGGAGCGCCTGCAGGAAGTGCTGGAGATACAGCGTAAATACTGGGATATCTAGTCTGCCTGCCTGCCTGCTAAGAACGGCCTTATTAGTTCTCTAATCTTTTTTATAAATATTGCTAGCGGCAGCAATTAGAAATCGCTTTATGGCGTTTTTTCGGAAAGTGCTTTTTGCTTTCCGCTCATTTAAGTGTCAAATGAGCAAAGGTCTCCTGTAGAACTGGAAGCGAAAACAAGATCTAAGCTTACGACCAAGTTACTATTATCAGCTCAGATCCATATGATAGAGCACAAGGCCTCCGGGCAACTTGGGGTAGAAAAATGTTGATTTTTGAGGCATAACCTTGCCCTGACTGGCCCGATCGAACACTTTATCGACCGCAATGGGATCGAGAATAAAAGCAGCGTCAGCAGAACCTGACAGAACAGCTTCAAGCGCGATGTTAAGGTCATGCGGGTAACTGATTTTATCTTTGTCAACTATACTGCTTTCTCGCGCAGCGAAAAGTGGCTTTAAAATGCGATCATGGAGCAGCGTAACGGGGAGGTTGTCCCCCATAGTCCCACTGCGGGGAATGAGCAGGAAGGTCTTGCGGGGAGTTATAAAGCCGAATCCATTATGTTCTCGACTTATTTTGGCCAGGTCTTTCAAAAAATCGACACTCTTTAGAAGATTAGAATTGTCCTGTTCAACAAGATCAAATACCTGCGCGATAATGTTATGCATACTCTCTATTTGTTGCGGAGTAAGACCGCGCAGAAGGCGGTGTGTGGGCAGGACCAAAAGTCCCGGATCTTTCATGCTGACCATGATAGTAAGAATGAAACCTGTTCCGGGGAAATTTACTTGATCCCGGTTCTGATAGTAGTTTAAAGCCGTCTCGTAGCGATGGTGGCCGTCAGCGATTAGCAGTTGCTGGGATGCCAGGTAGGACGTAAAAAACTCCTGTATTTCAGGGTCGGCGAGGGGCCATAGATAGTGGGTTTGACCGGAATCTTGATCGGCGATTACGAAAGGATCGGCATAATCGACTGTTGAAAATAAGTGGTTGAGGATCTGATCGGGATCGGGGAAAAGAGTGAAAATAGGGCTGGTATTGGTTCTTAAGTGTTTGAGCAGATCCATGCGGTCAGCCTTTGGGCCTGCCATGGTCTGTTCGTGAGGCAGGATATCACGATCATCATATGGTGTAAGTTTAAGAGCGGCAATTACTCCGCGGCGCTTAAAATTGCTTCCACTGTATGAAAAGGACTGTTCATACAGGTAATAGCATTTCTTCTTTTCCGGGGTCAAAATTCCATCCTTTAACCACTGGTTTAAAAATGAAGCGGCCCTGGTATACCGGTTTTCAGCCTGATTGTCTGCAGGATAACTTTTGCCGTATTCAAGGCGGATAATGTTATAAGGGCTTTTATTGTGCAGTGTATCCTGTTCTTCCGGGCCTATCACATCATAGGGAGGGGTGATAACTGTTCCGAGGTCCTCCAGTAGTGACTGGTTATACCTGATTCCTTTAAACGGTCTTATTTCAGGCATTAGATTCCTCCATTATTAATTTGGCTTTTATTGGGGAGAGTGCTAAGCTGGTAAAATTGCAGTGCAGCTAATTATAAGCTAAAAAAGCACTCTTGAACAAATGAAAGTGCAATTAAGATTCTATTATATACAGGCGTATTTTGCAACTTACCTTCGCACGGAGCTGCCGTTCCCGGAGCATCTTTTTCAAGGTTCTGCCAGGCTCTGGAATACGCATTCGAGGCGAACATGCAGGTAAAGGGACCCACAAATATAGCCCCTGCCACCCGATCAGTGCCGGCCAATGCAGCGGTGCGGCCAAACGTCATCGGGGGCTGGCCGGCAGTTATGCTCGTGAGGGCATGATGCCTTATAATTTGCGAAGCTCCTTCATTAATTGCGTGGGTCATATTAAATTTTGCAAAAACGTCACAACGGCCTGATATCTTCACCCGGAGGGGGCGTCAACTTCCTTAAATAAATTCTGCAGACAATCTTCGGCAGCTAAAGCGGGATTTCCGGCAGTCGGGCGGTAAATATTTTTTACCCGGTTGTCACTTATCAGCACGCCTTTAACTGCGTAAACTCCGATCTCCAGCTCGAAAAGGGGTGTGGTTTGGTTTTGATTGGAATGGTCTTTTTTCATAATTTACCTCTTGGCTATTTCTGCAATGTATGATCGGTAACCCCATTACCGGATCAAAAGGAAATCAATTTTATGATTAAAACATGTATTTACTGATCTCAAAATCGTCCAATCAGGTGAAAAAAGCAGAACTCTTCACTACCGGTTTTATTTGCTGCCAGGCAATACGGCAAAAAATAAGCAGCAACTGATGCTATGGGGCTGCACAGCCTGAATGAAGGTTATTATTATCCGGAAGCTGTGATATAGTATGGTCATGATTCAACTTCTAATTCAACTTACTTTTAAGCTCTGGGGAGGTTTAATATGAAACCTAAAACAACGCTTATTGTTTTGGCTGCAGGATTGGCCCTTTCCCTGTTTGTCAACGTTTTCGTGATCTGGAGCCTTTTTAATTTCCGGTCAAGCGCGCTAAACACGATTGTGACAGCGCGTGAAGGCTTGGAACAACTTGCAGCGGAGTCTTTTACCGCCGATGTGCGGATCAACCAGATACTGCCGCTCGAGATGAATATAGAGATTGACCAGACCATAAGCGTGCCGATCGACACAACCTACACCCTTAACACCGTGGTCCATACCACGGTCAGCCTGCCCTTTTTCGGTCCGCAAGATATTGCCGTGCCCATTAATGAAGAAATACCTTTGCAGGCGAACCTGGAACTTCCTGTCCAGCTGACCGTGCCCATTTCGACCGAGTATCACCTCGACACGGTACTGCCGGTTGAGATTTCACTGCCCCTGGAAACAGCAGGGAGGCTGAGGCAAACCCTGCAGGATATTGAGGATGGGTTGAGATAAATTATTTTAACCTTCTGCGGCAAGAAGTTTCCTGCCTCTAAATTACTCTGCATGGTATCAGGATGGTGTCAGGGAATATTACGCTTGCAACCGGATATCTCTTGATACTTCTCAACGATCGATATAAACTTCTGCCTATCTTTTTGAACAGAGAAAGATCATGCCTTTTGATTCCCCTGAGCATGATATGGTAAATACAGCTATTGCTTTTTCCATTGCCCGTCCTGGTATATTTTTCAACCTCTCTTATGGGTGAGTATTGCATCCGGTAAATAATGTGTCAACAGAGCCATCCTTTTGACACTTATAGTTTCTATTTCCAGAGGGAAATTCACGCGTTTTTCAATTGCCATCAGGGATGAACTGTGCTATACTACCTCTGGTAAATCAAAACTCACGCTTGGCTAGTGGGGAACCGGTTGGCTTTTTAGCTTGGTTTCTAACGATGATGCAGGCGGTGGAAAAAACAACGAGGAGGAGTTTATTTTGGCAAGAGTAAGTATGAAACAGTTGTTGGAAGCGGGGGTTCACTTCGGACACCAAACCCGCCGCTGGAACCCGAAGATGAAAAACTACATCTTCACAGAACGTAACGGTATTTACATTATTGACCTGCAAAAAACAGTAAAACTGATGGACACCGCTTATAATTTTGTGCGGGATATGGTTGCCGACGGTGGCAGCATTATTTTTGTGGGAACGAAAAAACAGGCCCAGGAATCGATCCGTATTGAAGCGGAAAGAAGTGGGGCTCACTACGTGAATCACCGCTGGCTCGGTGGAATGCTGACCAACTTCAATACAATCCGCAAACGCATCGACCGCATGATTAAACTGGAGCAGATGGAAACAGATGGCACTTTCGAACGTCTGACAAAAAAAGAAGTGCTGACTTTACAGAATGAAAAAGAAAGGCTGATGAAATTCTTAAGCGGAATTCGCAATATGAAAAAATTACCCGATGCTGTATATATTGTAGACCCGCGTAAAGAGAAAATTGCAGTTGCCGAAGCAAGGAAACTTAATATACCGGTTATTGCCATCGTAGATACTAACTGTGACCCCGATGAAATTGACTACCTGATACCCGGCAATGACGATGCGATTCGGGCAGTAAAGTTGATTACGTCAGTTATGGGCAATGCTGTCCTGGAAGGAAAGCAGATTATTGAAGCGGCGGAAGAATCGCAGAAAACTACGGCAGAAGAAGAGCGAGAAGTCATGAAGATTGAAACTGAAACGGAAGCAGAAGATGACGCAGAGGTGCCTGAAATTGCTGCTTCAGAAAACGAGATTGAAGAAGCAGGTTCTGTTGAAGTGAAAGAGGGCGCTGCCGAAGAAGCTGCGGAAGAAAATGCCGCGGATGCTGCAGAAGAACTTACTGAAGAAGTTAAGAGCGAAGATGAGAAAGCCGAATAGTAAACATATGGCAGAACAATGATCATGTTTTATAGAGGAGTGGAATGAATAGATGCATATAGATGCAAAAGTTGTAAAATTGCTGCGTGAAAAAACAGGCGCAGGAATGATGGACTGCAAGAAAGCTTTGCAGGAAGCAGGAGGAAATGAAGAAAAAGCTGTAGACCTCCTGAGAGAAAAAGGGTTATCTGCGGCCTCCCGCAGGTCAGGACGTGCTGCCAACCAGGGTATTGTTGACTCTTACATTCATTTGGGTGGGAAAATCGGGGTTCTGGTTGAAGTAAACTGTGAAACTGATTTTGTTGCCCGCAATGACGAGTTCCGCGATTTTGTCCGCAACATTTGCCTGCAGGTAGCAGCGACGAACCCTGCTTACCTGAATAAGGAAGATGTCCCTGAAAACATTTTGGATAAAGAACGGCAGATTATTAGAACCCAGGCCTTAAATGACGGTAAGCCTGAAAAGGTGATCGATAAAATTGTTGAAGGCCGCCTGGAGA
>SLHT01000132.1 GCA_007136055.1 Syntrophomonadaceae bacterium | reverse complement strand
TTTTTTACCCACAAAATAACAATGCAATTCCTGAACCTTAAAGATACTGCTCACAACCAGAGTGCTCAAACCTCCTTTCCGGTTCAAATTGAATTGTCAAGTGATATTAATTCTCCACCAAAATATTTATTCCTGCATAAAGAGTATGTTATTTTACCAATTTGGGGAATTAATTGTATAATTAAAAAGAGGTCTGAAGAAAACAGCATTACAAGACAGGGTCTCTTAATAAGCAAACAGGCAACCCAGGGATGGATGTTTGCATCCTGAATGGTTACAATGAATTTAACTGATCAATATCTTTGGTGGTGTTTTAATGCTTCCTAACGGTTTTAACTGGCTCGATATCGTGATCGGCCTTATCCTGGTTACCGCCCTGATCAAGGGCATCAGGGTCGGCTTGATTAGAAGTATATTCAGTATTGCAGGTATCATCGCAGGGCTGGCCTTTGCAATCAATTATTATGCCCGGGGCAGCAACCTGATTTTAGATTACATCAGCATGCCTCAATTTATATCTGATGCTTTATGCTTTATTATGATTTTTTCCATTGCCGCGGTAACCATCCATACCATGGGTCTGTTTTTTGCGGGAATAACGCGTTTTAATTTATTCAGGCTGGTTGATAAAATAGGCGGAAGCGCTGCCGGCCTGGCCATCGGATTGGCTTTAATCGGGGTTCTCCTGATTCTGATGACCGCTTTTCCGCTTTATGCCGATTTTCAGGATCATGTAAACCAGTCTTACCTGGCCGCACCTATCGTCGGAGCAACTTATGATCTCTACGAAGAGCTATCCGAACTTCTGCCCCTTGATCTTCCCCGTTTAACTCTTTTTCCCGAGGAACTGGGCAGCTATTTAAATAGTATCGGCAGCAAATCGGTCCACCGGGGTGTAGATTTCAAGGCGCTTGACGGGGCAACCTGTTTCGTTTGCGAGAGCCCTGTGCAGTTTATAGGTTTTTTTGATAACAATATTGGTTCTAAGTCGCCCAAGTTTTCCTGCCCTGAGTGCGGGCGTACCAGCGACGGCTGCCAGACTTACGAAGGTTATCATGAGATGTATGAACAGTGCCCTGTCGAACTCGGCCGCCATGGTTACCGGCTTGACTGCGGAATCTGGAAAAATTACAGTTACCACCGGCCGGCGGGACCCTGCCCGGTATGCGAAGTTGAATAAACCTCAAAGTGAATTTATGGGGTTAGCCCTTAATTATTTACTTATCTTGCTATACTGGTTTAAGAAGCCCGGGATTATTGTTTACGGGTTTGTTGACCTCGTGGGAAACGGGGTAAGCGGTCAGCTCTTCAGCCGGATATGGTTTTAGCAGTCCTGACAGGGCTGCAGGATCACTTTGAGGATCAAGCCAGCACTCAATGTCCTGTGAAGAAATAATTACGGGCATGCGGTTATGCAAAGGCGCAAGCAGCGAGTTCGATTCGGTAGTCAGGATTGTGCTGGTTTGAAGGGGGTTTTCTCCTTTTTCCCACCGTTCCCAAAGGCCGGCTAATGAAAATGGCTGCCTGTCTTTTCGGCTGATGTAATAGGGTTGCTTGCCCCCTCCTTCTTCCTTCTTCCACTCGAAGAAGCCGCTGACGGGAATAAGTAACCTTCTTTTTTTAAAAGCATCTCTAAATGATGGTTTCGCAGGCGCTGTTTCGGAGCGGGCGTTGATCATGCGGCTGCCGATAGAACTGTCTTTAGCCCAAAAGGGGACAAGCCCCCATTTAAGGTAGATGAATTCTTTGTTTCCATGTTGCGGCGATTGGCGCAGGGTTAAGATAGCCTGGGAAGGGGCAATGTTATAGCGAGGCTGCAGGTCGCCCCGGAGTTCAAGGCCGTAAAGCATCTCTAAAATCTTTTTTTCTGTGACCAGGGCAAAACGTCCGCACATGCCTTTCTCCTTTTGCTAAAAGCTATTCCTTTACATCGTAGAAACCAAGGTTAAAGCGGTGGATGGTCGGAACACCGGGAGGGATGAAAGTGACACGGTCACCTTCCTGCAGAGATGTTGAAAGAGGTTTTATCAGCCGGTTAATATAGACCACTTCAACATGATCAGCCGGTATGTCAAGTTTCTCGCGCAGTTCGTCCGCAGTCAGCGTTTCTTCAAATTTGTAGAGTAGCGGGTCGGGCCAGTTTCTCTCTTTAAACAAAAAGTGAAGTTTTCCGGTCCCGCGCACTTCTAATTCTGCCATTTTATTTACACCTCTAGTGTATTATTGCGCATGATCATTAATGCGTCAACGACAACCGGATCGGAACCGTTGATAATGATCGGATTAAGATCAATTTCGGCAATTTCAGGATGAAGCAGACCCAGGCAGCCCACCACCTGCAAAATTTCGCCCAGGGCATTTTTATCGGCCTGGGGCAAGCCCCTGAAAGCTTCGAAAACCCCCGCCGCCCTGATTCCGCCGATCATTTCTATAGCGTCGGCTTTGCTGAGCGGGGCCAGGCGAAAAGTGTTGTCGCTTAGCGCCTCGGCGAAGATACCCCCCAAACCAAAAAGAACACATGGACCGAAACCTGCCTGGCGGACCATGCCGGCCATAACTTCACGTTCGCCTTTAATCATCTTCGATACTAACACCGGTATATCCTGCCCTGCTGCATCGACCACTGCCCCGTAAGCACGTCGCACATCATCTTCACCCTGCAGGTCAAGATAAATGAGCCCCCGGCCAGTTTTATGGGCTATTTGAGGAGAACATCCTTTAAGCACAAGCGGGTAGCCGATGCTATTTGCGGCTAATACGGCTTCTTCAGCCGAACGGGCCAGGCTTTCCTCGCTCACCGGCACGCCGTACGCAGCCAGCACTTTTTTAGAGCTGTATTCGTCCAGCACCTGTTGACCATTACCAAGCGCCTCTTCAATAATTCGCACAGCCTCTTCTGACCGAATAGGAATAACAGCAGGGTCATGGGCGGGCCGCTCCCTGATCAGGTTATAACGATGCAGGGCCAGCATACCGCGGGCCGCTTTTTCCGGTCCGTAAAAGACGGGGATGTCGTGATCCTGGTAAGCGGCGGTAAATATATCTTCCCGCCCGAAAAATGAAGATAGAACCATTGGCAGGCCGTATTTTCGCGGCAGGGAAAGCGGCTCTTCCAAATCACCGATGAATTGCGCGGCAAAAACTTCTGGGTCCTTTTCGCCAACCAGGTCGACCAGATGGGGGTAAATGGCCTTTAAAAAACCACTGCCCATTACACCATGTATAAGCAGGCCGTCAACTTCACCGCTTTTCATGATCAATTCAGGTAAGGTTTTGCTTAAAACGTTTGCATCTATGTTAAAGGTCAGGTCAACGGGGTTGGCAAAGGAACCCTGGGCCGGAAGATGCTTTTTAACCTCGGCCTGCAGCTGATTAGAAAAAGCGGGCACTTCCAGGCCGCCTTCATTACATACATGGGCCATCGCTGTGCCCGGGCCGCCTGAATTGGTAAGCACAGCAATGCGGCGCCCTTTTAAACGCGGCTGCGCCGCCAGGACCCAGCCCTGGCTATAGAGCTCTTCGACCGATTCGACCCGCATGATACCCGCCTGTTTAAAAAGACCGTCATATAGATAATCGGGCCCTGCCATCGCCCCGGTATGGCTTGATCCGGCCCTTGCTCCTGCCGCACTTCCACCTACATACTGGGCCAAAACCGGCTTGTAGGGAGTTATACGGCGGGCTATTTCGAGAAAGCGTCCGCCGTCTTTTAAACCTTCGATGTAAAGGGCAATTGCCCTGGTTTGTTCGTCTCCTCCTAAATACTCGAGAGCATCGGTAATATCGATATCGCCCTCATTACCGACACTGACCGCCTTACTGAAGCGGATCCCCCTTTGCTTCAGGTAGGGCAGGGTCTGGGTAATATAGGTACCGCTCTGCGAGGCCATGCCGAGATAGCCGGGCGGGCCGATAAGCGGGGTCACGGTTACATTAAGGGGCAGGTCGCTGTTGACAATTCCCATACAATTTGGACCGAGAAAGCGGATTCCGTAGCGGCGGGCGGTTTCTTTTAGCTGTTCTTCCAGCTCTTTGCCCGCCCGGCCTATTTCGCCAAACCCGGCGGTGATCACTATAGCCCGCTTTGTACCGATTTTGCCGAAATCCTCTAAAACCTGCACTATGAGAGGGGCCGGTAAAACAAACATGACTAGATCCGGCGTTTCAGGCAGATCGAATGCCGAAGGGTACGCTTTATAACCGAATACTTCTTTTTCGTTTGGATGGACCGGGTAAAATTTACCCGGGAAACCGTCTTTAATAATGCTTAGGGCCTGGATGGCGCCCATTTTCATGGGGTTATTGCCGGCGCCAACAATTGCTATTGATTTTGGGTTCATCAGCAGTTCTAAAGGATTGTTTTTCATCTTTATCGCCTCCGCTTGTAAAATTCAAGACAATTAAGCTATTTCCTGCCCGGTACTCTGTTAATAATTAATAATCCAACTTTAACATCTTTTTATTCGCACCGGGCTTTCTTTCCCAGTTTCAAAAACATATTAGGCTTCTATCATAGTCCTTATTTCATTTCACTATAACGGACAGGATTCTGGATATTTTAAAGGCAATTGAGCCCGGCGCATAGAATACTATTTTAAGAAATGTCCTCTTGCCTGTTAAGAGGGCGGCCTTAATGTTGTCAGTAACCCCTTTCACCTGACAACTATTAATATAATATGAAAAAGGAGCGGATTTTGTGAAACTTTTTGAACCAATTAGAGTCGGGAATATGGAATTAAAAAACCGCATTGCCATGCCCGCAGTTCATCACTGTTACACGCCTGACGGATTTGTAAATGAAAGGCTCTTAAAATATTACGAGGCGCGGGCCAGCGGCGGGGCAGGGCTGATCACGGTAGGTGGTTGTACTATTGACCAATTGGGTCAGGGGCCAATGATGATTGGGCTCCATAATGATCAGTATATTGAGGGAATGAAAAGTTTATCTAAGATTATTCGGGATAACGGGGCCGCAGCAGCAGCCCAACTTTACCAGGCCGGGCGCTATACGCATAGCATGATGACCGGGCAGCAGCCTGTGGCACCTTCAGCCATTGCTTCACGGTTTACGCGGGAAACTCCACGGGAGATGACCTTAGAGGATATTGAGGCGGTGATCGAGAGTTACGGCCAGGCGGCCCGCAGGGCTAAGGAAGCAGGTTTCGATGCCGTGGAAGTTCTGGCCAGCGCCGGTTACCTGATCTGCCAGTTCCTTTCTCCACTTACCAATGAGAGAACGGACCAATACGGCGGGACCTGGGAAAACCGAACCCGCTTCGGGCTGGAGGTAATGCGCAAGATAAGAGACACTACCGGACCTGATTATCCGCTGATCATCCGTATATCCGGAAACGATTTCATGCCTGAGAGCAACACGAATCGTGAAGCAGCTCTTTTCGCATCAGAATTGGAAAAAGCGGGCGTTAATTGTATTAATGTAACAGGCGGTTGGCATGAATCTCGGGTGCCGCAGATTACAGGTGAACTGCCCCGCGGAGGTTTCGCTTACCTGGCCCGCGGCATTAAAGAAACGGTAAGCATCCCCGTAATTGCCAGCAACCGCATCAACGACCCCCTGAATGCAGAGTATATTTTGCAGCACTACATGGCCGATATTATCAATATGGCGCGCCCCCTTATTGCCGACCCTGAACTGCCTAACAAGGCACTTAAAGGCAGGTTCGACTCTATTCGGCGCTGTATTGCCTGCAACCAGGGCTGTCTCGATATGGTCTTCACCATGCAGGATGTGCACTGCACGGCAAACCCCCTGGCGGGACGGGAAGATAAAGTAGAAATTAAAGCAGCCGAAAATCCAAAGAAGGTGCTTGTTATCGGTGCCGGGCCGGCCGGGATGGAAGCAGCACGCCTGGCAGCAGCCAGGGGCCACAACGTTGCCCTCTGGGAGAAAAACGAGCGCCTGGGCGGCCACTTAAGCTATGCGGCCATGCCCCCCGGTAAACATGATTTTATAACCCTACTCCACTATTATGAACATGAACTGGGCCGCAACGGGGTGCAGGTAATCCTGAATCGCGAGGCTGCAGCAGATGAAATCGTGGCTGAGAAAGCCGACGTAGTGATCCTGGCTACCGGAGCTAAAGGAGCACCTGCCCCCTTCCCGGTTAAAGATAGCCTGCAGGTGGTTTCAGCCCTGGCTATTCTGGACGGGACGGCAATTCCCGGTAAGCAGGTCGTAATTATCGGGGGCGGCTCCGTGGGCTGCGAAACTGCCGTAGCTACAGCCGAAATGGGCACTATTTCCGCTGAAACCTTAAAATTCCTGATGGAAAATGATGCCGAAACTCCTGAACGGCTTAAAGAACTGCTTAACCGCGGCACAAGGGAAGTAACCCTGGTAGAAATGGACAAAGGTATCGGCCGTGATATCGGGATCAGCACCCGCTGGGTAGTAATAAAATGTATACGCCGCATGGGCATCAGGGTCATGGATCAGTATACAGTTAAAGAGGTCACTGAAAAAGGGGTGCTGGTGGAAAAAGCCGGTGAAGAAACCTTCCTGCCCGCCGATACTGTAGTGTTGGCGATCGGCGCGGTAGCCAACAATCCCCTGGAGGAAATGCTGAAGGACAAAGTGAAAGAACTGCATGTGATTGGCGACGCGTTAAAACCGCGAAAACTGACCGAAGCAATCAGGGAAGGCTTCGACCTGGCCAGGGAGCTTTAGGGAAGCGCCTGGGGCCTATTTAAACTGAAAGGCACCAGATGTTGTCAGATTTGAGGAGCCTTTATTAATCAGCTTTTACCGTTGATGAAGTCTTCGGTTAGCTGGTAAGCCTGGTAATCGGGACACTGGCGGGGCGGGTGCTTGGAAAAGTAAGCCGAAGGCCCTTCCAGGACACCGCCTTCCCCCCGGTCCAGGGCCAGCTTGCAGCAGCGGATTGCATCAATGGCGATGCCCGCTGAATTTGGCGAATCTTCAACGCTTAACCGCATCTCCAGGTTAATGGGCACATTACCAAAAATCTGTCCTTCCATACGCAGGAAACAGACCTTGTTGTCTTTCTGCCAGGAGACATAGTCGCTGGGGCCGATATGAATATCGCGATCAGCCAGGCGTTTGCCGGCAGCCGACTGAACCGCTTCCGTTTTGGAAATACGTTTTGTGGCCAGGCGTCCCTGGTTGGTCATATTCAGAAAGTCGGTGTTTCCACCGGTATTTAACTGGTAGGAACGCTCCAGTTTAACTCCGCGCTTGCTGAATAGCTCGGCCAGGGCCCGGTGCAGGATTGTTGCCCCCATTTGCGACTTAATATCGTCACCGATTATGGGGATATTTTTTTCGGCAAAACGGGCGGCCCACCCGGGCTCGCTGGCAATAAAAACAGGGATGTTATTGATGAAAGCGACATTTGCTTCGAGAGCGCATTCAGCATAAAAACGTGATGCTTCCTCTGAACCTGCAGGCAGGTAGTTTAGCATTACCTCCGTCCCCGAACTACGCAGGGCGGCAACAATTTCTTCTTTATCCTGTTCGGGGGTTTCGCTGAGCAGGAAAGTGTATTCATCTTCAAAATTTAACATATGCTCAGAAACTCCGTCCATCACTTTTCCCATCTGCACAGTAACGCCGCCCGGGGGCAAATCGGGGCAAAAAGGCCGGACACAGTTTGGGGGTGAAAAAACAGCCTCGTTTATATCCCGGCCTACCTTGCGCTTATCTATGTCAAAAGCAACAGCTACCTCGATATCAAAAGGGCGGTAACCTCCTATATTCCAGTGCATCAAACCGACAGCTTCTTCTTCGTTGTGTTCACGGTAATAATGAATTCCCTGGACCAAAGCGCTGGCACAGTTTCCCACACCAACGATTGCAATCTTTACTTTAGACATTTCCGGATCCCTCTTCCTGCATGTATTATTATGGACGAATCTAAAACTAGAGTTTTTTGCTTTGCCAACAGCTATTCAAAAAATATTATAACGCATCGCGGCTAATTGGTCTACACAACAACGGTTCTCTGGCAAACGGCAGCTTATTCGGCCTCAGTTAACAAAATATTTGAATTGACAAGTTGGAAAACAGGATTCTGAAGACAAAACGAAGAATAAGTTGCCAGGCCAGATAAACAGAAATATTTTACAGGGCTGGTAAACCCCGAATAATTTCGGGACAAATGAAAGGGAGGTCATCATTATGGGTAAAGAAATCGAGTTAATTGTCCAGGATGATAAGATGGAACTTTTTCGATTGGAAACCGAACCTTTCGGAACGAATGCCTATATTATCATTTGCAGGAAAAGTGGGGACAGTGTGCTAATCGATGCCCCCGGGAACGCGGATCTGATCAGAGAAAAGCTTGAAAACTCAAATGTG
>SLHT01000215.1 GCA_007136055.1 Syntrophomonadaceae bacterium | reverse complement strand
TAATCCCGGCAAAGAGCAAACCCCTGAAATCAATATTCTGATCCAGGAAGTAAAGCATCTGGGCTTCATGGGTCCCGAACCCTGTCAACTGCGCCAGGCTGCCCGCCCAGAAAGCCATGACCCCGGCTACGACTACCCCGGTAACTGTCCCCAGTATGGCAACCAGCGACTTGATGTTCAGCCCCCCGATCACTAAAAGGGTAAAGGTTATGGCCAGGCTTGCTGTGCCAATGGCCAGCAGAATAGGGCTGTACCCTAAAAGAAGCAGAGGCAAAAGACCCTGAAAGATCAGTACAATGGTTACACCAAGGGTAATAATTGTTTTGACCCCTTTCATCCGGCCGACCACAATCAAACCGAGGATGAAAACTCCAATCAGATAATATACACCCCGGTCCCGGGCCATATCCTGGACATAAGCCTGTTCAAAAGAGCCCTCTTCCCCCAGGGCAACGACGATCACTTCCTGGCCTTCTTCCAATAAAAAATCGTAAACAGGGTCACCCTCGAAAAAAGTATTTACAATTGTAACTTCTTCGCCCCGGTATGTGCCACTGGTCAGACGAACCAGCAACTTCTGCTCAATAACCGTGTAATATTCATGTTCTTCCTCTTTAGTTTCATCAACTTTCAGGACCCTGCCCCGGTAAAAATACTCTTCGTCCTGCAGTTCCTCAAATGGCTCTTCCTCGAACTGCGCCTCCGCGGGAAGGACCAAGAACAGGGTAATAAAAAATATTATCAGAAATTGTTTCAATATCCCTTATCCTCCTGAGTTAAAGAACTTTTTAGTATCCTACAAAAAGCTGCGTATAGTAGTGACTCCCGTCACCCTTAACCTGGATACCGATACCAACATGGCTAAAGCTATCACCCAGAATGTTTGCCCTGTGACCGGGGGAAGCCATCAGGGAGTTGTGGGCAGCACTGACACTGCCACTTGAATTCATAGCAAGATTTTCGCCTGCTGCACGGTAACTGATCCCATAGTGACTTAATAGCCCACCCAGCCCACCATAACGCGGTGAAGTATGGCTAAAGTAATTATTAACAATCATGTCCATACTTTTGGCCCGGGCAGCGCTAGTCAACTGACTGCAGTAAGTCAATGTTGGAAGGCCTGCCTTGATCCTGGCTTCATTGACATAGGAGAGCATCTGCTGTTCTTTTTGGCTTACAGACGTTGAACTTCCGGCTGTCCTCGACTCAGCGGCCTTTGCCGCTTCTGCTTGCACTTTTGCTTCCGCTTCTGCCCGCTCTTTTTTAAGTTCAAGCCATTCCTCTATTTTAACCGCGATAATTTCATCTTTATCGGGGCCTTCAATATAAGAGGAAAAATTGACCTGTTCCTCTTCATCGCTAACTTCGCTGCTGTCTTCCCGGCTGCCATTTCCTTCGATTATATTGCCAGTAGGGCTAATATTACCCCCGTCTGCAAGATAGAGGATTCCGGGAAGGCCCAGAATAAGAACTACAAAAAAACAAACAAATAAACACCTATTTATTGCCATGTAATAAGGCACCTTCTTAACTATTTTATTGCCTCAGCTTGAAACTACTTTCATCTCCGAACAATATAATATTTCACCGTACCTGTATTGTAATCCTGCTTATATCTATAAAGCAATTAGGGCCGGTAATATATTTTCATAAGCTGGCTGCATGTGCGCCTTAAGTTAATGCAAAGCCCGACTTCCTTGTGTTATGATAGGAAAACAGGTAGAAAAAGACATGCTATCAGGAGGAATACTAATGACCGATTGTGTTTTTTGCCATAAAGAAAATCTTGTACTAGTCGCCGAAAACAAACTGGCCCTGGCCTTTTACGACGGTTGTCCCGTCAGCAGGGGACATATCCTGGTTATTCCCAAGCGGCACATAAAAGATTATTTTGATGCCTCTCATGAAGAACACAATGCCATCAACAGGCTTATTTTCAAAGCAAAGCAGTACATAGATAAAAAATACAAACCCGACGGATACAACATAGGTGCAAATATCGGTTACTTCGCAGGTCAGACTGTTTTCCACTTTCATATTCATATCATCCCCCGTTACAAGGGAGACGTCGAAGACCCCCGGGGTGGGGTACGTAAAATTATTCCCAGCCACAATTACAATCCGAAGTGCAATAAGAACGACCTTCACTAGGCTTAAGAGCATAATTAAGAGCCGTTAACAGGTAGGTAAAACCTGACGGATAGCGTTCCAGGTTCTCTTGCTGAGCTTTGATCAGTCTTTCCGCTTGCTTAGTGAAATTATCTTCCTGCAGCATACGTCCCAGCTGCAGCAGGTTCATTACCGCCACAGAAAGACCCGAAGGGGTCGCTGCATCATGAGCTTCAGCTTCAAGGATGAAATCCTCAGAATCGTCATCAAGCGCACTGTAGTAAAGCATATCGTTTTCAGCCTTAAAATATTTCAGCATTTCACGGGTTAGCCGCTCAGCTTCTTCTAGATAACGCTGCTCGCTTCCTGCCCTATAGATCTCTATATAGCCCCAGGAAAGGTTAGCGTAATCGTCAAGAAAAGCTTGAATGGCCGCTTCACCTTCACGGTAGCGCCTTAGCAGTAACCCTTCCGGAGAAACCATCTTATCGGCGATAAAGGCAGCGGCGCGCTCAGCAGCAACCAGGTATTCAGGTTCGTTTAAAATGTTAGCGCCTCTGGCCAGGGCGGCAATGATCAAGCCGTTCCAGGAAGTCAGGATCTTATCATCACGGAAAGGACGTTCCCGGCGGCTACGCGCATCAAGGAGCTCTTTACGTATTTCTTCAACGAACTTCGACAGCTCATCTATAGAAAGCTCCTCGGCTGCAGCGAACTCCTTGTCATCTAAGCTACGATGCAACACATTGCTGCCTTTCTCAAAATTACCCTTTTCAGTCACCCCATAGTAACGCGCAGCCAGGCTGCCTCGCTTATCACCTAAAACATCATTAATTTCTTCGAGGCGCCAAACGTAAAATGTTCCTTCCTCCCCTTCGCTGTCTGCATCTTCAGCAGCGTAAAAAGCCCCTTCAGGAGATGAAAGATCGCTTAAAACATAACTAAATATTTTTCTGGCAAAAAGGGCCATTTCCTCTTTACCCGAAGCACTGTAAGCTTCCAATGCGGCCAGGGCAGTAACCGCCTGATCGTATAGCATCTTCTCGAAATGAGGGACCAGCCACTTTTCATCAACCGAATAGCGATGCAAACCGTAACCTAACTGGTCAAAAATTCCCCCGCGATGCATCACCCTTAAAGTGTTGACGGCCATTTCAAGGGCTTCCTCGTCCCCGTTAAGTTTCGAACGGCGCAAAAGATAAATTAACTGGTGCGGTGCGGGAAACTTTGGCGCACCGCCAAACCCGGCATATTCCTGATCATAACTGCCTTTTAATTGTCCGGAAGCCCGTTCGAGCAGCTCTTCACCAGGCATTTCTTTACTTTCCTCAGCACCAATCACTTCAGGAACTTTAGCCATCTTTTTTAGGGCCGTAATTAATTCATCTCCTGCCTTGACCACCCGCTGGCGATCCTTTTTCCAGAACTCGCTTAATTTCGGCAGGATATCCACTAAACCGTTCATTCCGTAGCGGGCTTGCCTGGGGATGAAAGTTCCGGCATAAAAAGGTTTTTTCTCAGGGGTAAGAAATACGGTAAGTGGCCACCCTCCCTGACCGGTTAAAGCCTGGCAGGCTGCCATATATTTTTGATCCAGGTCAGGACGCTCTTCCCGATCGACCTTGATTGAAATATAATGTTTATTTAAAAGATCAGCAACCTCCTGAACTTCAAAAGAATCTTTCTCCATGACATGACACCAGTGGCAGGTCGAATATCCAATACTCAAAAAAACTGGCTTATCTTCAGCTTTCGCTTTATCAAAAGCCTCTTCACCCCAGGGAAACCAGTTGACAGGGTTATATGCATGCTGCAGCAGGTAGGGTGACTTTTCATTAATCAGGCGGTTTGCTTTGTTTTCAACTGAATCAGTCATCAGCACTCAACTCCTTCCGCGATATTATATACTAAGTCTATCGAATACATATATTATAACACATTTTTGTAGCCATCAAAAGCCTTTTTACTTCTTAGCACTTTATTACCGTCAAAATATTTTTGGCTTTTACTAATTGAACTATTTTGTTACCTTGAGATGATGTCCTGGTAACTGCACCCTTTGCTCCAAGCCGTGAGATATAACTATAGAACAAACAAAAATTAAGGCACCCAAAATATAATAAATCAGTAAAAATGTCGAACAATCAAATAACTGAAAGCAAGAGAACTCCGGCAATCGTACCAAAAACAGCACCAAAAGTCCCGGCATGACCACTGCCCGAGTTCTGGGACCCCGGAATCAGTTCACCGAAAATAATATATAGCATCGCTCCTGCCGCAAAACCGAGTGAAAGTGACAAAACAAAGGGTGAAACGGAACCGAGACTGGCGCCGACAAAAGCGCCAAGCCCCATCGGCAGACCCGCTATGGCGGTATAGAATAATATCCAGCGCAGGCGCATCCCCCCTGCACAAAGCGGGCAGGCCATGGCAAGGCCTTCGGGAATGTTATGCAGGGCAATAGTTACAGCCAGTGTAAAACCAAGCACCGGTGAGGCAACATAACTGGCCCCGATGGCAATACCTTCAGGCAGGTTGTGCATCGCGATACCAAGGCCCAGAATTGTGCCTGTGCGTATAAAACGGGCCAGTTCTTCTGTTGTTTCAAAAAAGTGAAAGTGCGGGATCTTTAAATCAACAATGAGTACAAAGGCAGTCCCGACAATAAGCCCGGTAAAAGCAGTCAGAAAGCTGCCCGCTTCCACCGCTTCGGGCAGCAAGTCTGTTAACACAATCGCCAGCATGACCCCACCGGCAAATCCGAGGAGAAAACCAATCAGTGTCCTACTCGGATTTCTGATAAAAAGGGCGATAACTGCGCCAGATCCGGTACCAATTACCCCTGCTCCCAGGCCAATCAATGTTATATACAATATTTCAGTCATGTCTCTCGCTCCTTACTTTTAGTCACTTTTACTAGATTTAATCCACCTGCATATTATAACCAAAACATCTACCATTTAAAAGAGTAAATCTAACCTAACTTTTTAAAAACAGGGGCTGTTAAGAAAACTTAATATTTCTACCGTAAAATTGCCTGCTTTACCCCTTAAACTAAAAACCGTAAGACAATAACAAGCCAAGGAGGTAAATCAAAATGAGAAAAATATTATTATTGCTAACAGCAAGTGTTTTGATTGTCACCCTTTCTTCCGCTGCCTTTGCTTTTGGCAGCGGTAACAATCCAGCTTCATATGACGAATGTCCGCGAGAAATGCTGGATGCTGAAGATCAAGCAAAATTTGAAAGCATCATCACTGATTTCAGGGAAAAGTTAGAAAAAGTGCGTGAGGATATCATGGCCCTCAGGGAAAATGGGAGCCATGAAGAATTCAGAGCGAAACATTATGAACGCTACGAATTGATGGAAGAAAAATTAGAAGCTCTAAGCGATATTCTTCCAGATGATGTTGCCACCCGTTTCCGTGGTAAAGGTCGGGAATTACGACACAACGGCTGGGATAAGAACAGCGGAGGCTTTAAAGCACAGAGTAATTCCAACCGCTAAAAGTTAAATTCAGCGCAAACATCCCCGGGAGCAGCTACTGCAGACTCTCCCGGGGGTTTCAAATAGATCAAGTAAGTCCGCGGTGCCACAAGCCTGTAAAGATATGGTTCAGGGGAGCAGGATTTTGGATATTTACTACCTTGAATGTAAACGAAACTAACAATCCAAAGTCTCTCCCTCCCGCGGGCTAAAGCATTTAACCCTCCGTAATATATCCGCACCTTCTCATCTATCATTAATTTGTTATACTATATAAGCATAAATTAAAAAGGAGCATCTGCAATGGCAGTTATATGGGTTGTCGATGATGAAGAAAACATCCGCAAATTAATTAGGCGCTACCTCGATAAAGAAGGCTACACAGTGCGTACTTTTAAAGCTGCCGAAGAACTGGAAAATGCCCTGGTCAGCAGTACTCCCGACTTGTTTGTCCTCGATATCATGCTGCCAGGCGCCGACGGCCTGACTCTTTGTCGCAAAATTAGAGAAGACTTTAACTTGCCGGTTATCTTCATCTCAGCGCGTGGTGAAGAATTCGATCGCGTTTTAGGTTTAGAGCTTGGCGCTGATGACTACCTGGCCAAACCTTTTAGCCCCCGGGAAATGGTCTTAAGAGTAAATACTGTTTTCAGACGTCTGCAGCCCACTGAAAACACAGCCAAACAACTGGCCCTGAATAATATAACTGTTTACTCCGAGCAACGCAAGGTCACTGTTAACGGTGAAGATGTAACATTTACCGGCAAGGAATTCGAACTGTTCTCCTTTCTGGCAGCTTCTCCGAACAGGCCTTTCAGCAGGCAGCAGCTTTTAGAAAGCATCTGGGGTTTTGATTATGAAGGCGAAGAAAGGGCGGTTGACGATACGGTCAAACGCATCCGTAAAAAAATTCGCGAGAAAGGTGCCCTGCCCGAATTGGCTACGGTATGGGGTTACGGGTACAAGTTAAATGTTTAAAAGGATCTTTTTAGGTTACCTGGCTGTTTTGTTGATATCGTTTGTTGTTTTAGCCCTGGCCTTCAGCTTTACAGTTCGTCAATACCTGATTAACGACACGGTACAAAGCCTCCACCGCGTAGCTGAAACCCTTTCCAGATCAGCTTTCCAACCGGGCATGCACGGCAGCGGTCAAATACGGGGCGCATTTTTTAAGCTGGCCAACCGCATTGCCTATGCCGACTATGTTGTCATAAGACAGGACGGTATAATTATCGATAGCAGCAATGTTAAAGCATACCCACCTGGAATAAAAAATATTAACGAAACTTTTATAGAGCTGGCTTTTGGTGAAAAATCCGGAGAAAGCAAGGTCCAACGTGAGTTAGTTGCCGTTAAATATCCGGTTTCGCTTGGTGGAAGCGGGAAGCAGGCCGATGCCGTTTTAATTTTATACACAAAACTTGATCTTCTTACCCAGTTAAACTTAAGTATTCTCGGCATTTTAGCCCTGGCCCTTGGGGCAGGCACTTTTGTGTCCCTGATTGCTGGTCTGCTGGCTACAAGGGTCGTAGTAAAACCATTGCACCAGCTAAAAAACAGGGCTGCCGAACTGGCCAAACGCCGCTTCTCAGGCAGGCTGGTCATAAATACAGGCGATGAACTTGAAGAATTAGCCGACGCTTTCAATGAAATGTCGGGACAATTGGCTGAATATGACCGTTCGCAAAAAGAATTTTTCAGAAATGCATCACACGAACTAAAAACCCCACTGATGTCAGTTCAGGGTTATGCAGAAGCTATAAAAGACGACATCATCCCCGACGAAGAAAAAGACCAGAGCCTGCAATTGATTATCAGAGAGTCACGGCGTATGAAAGCGCTGGTAGAAGAGTTTATTTACCTGTCAAAAATGGAAACCATGCAGGAAAACTACTCTTTTGAACAATTTAACCTCGCTGATACCGTCAGTGAAGCAGTGCACTCTGTGCGTAGCCTGGCCCTGGAAAAAGGGGTTAGCCTAGAAACAAAAATAGTTAAAAACGGGGTTGTTATCAAAGGCGACCCAGAAAAAATTCACCGCCTTCTGCTTAACATTTTAAGCAATGCCGTACGTTGTGCCTATAGCACTGTTAAATTGGAATTACATAATAATGCTAAAATTGAAGTTTCAGATGACGGTGTCGGGTTTAAAAAGGAAGAAACAGAAAAGGTTTTTGAGCCTTTCTATCGAGGAGAAAACGGGGGAACTGGCCTCGGCCTGGCCATTTCAAGGGCAATAGTGGAAAACCATGGCGGCACACTTGCTGCAGGCAACAATCCCACAGGAGGGGCCCGCATTATGATAACCTTGCCCATTTAGCCTTTAGCCAGGCAGCAAGCCAAAAAAACTGCTGCCAGAATTTTAGACGGATAGTCAACGCCTAATCAGGTTGTTTATGGAGATAAATCCTGGCATCAAAAAAACTTTTGGTGATTACACCTCAGAAGGTTTTTCAACTATATGATAGAGGTCTTTTCGCCGATCTTTTAGCTGGGTCACGGTCCCGGTAGTGCGATGGCGGCGAAGAATTTCAAGATCTACATCGCCCATAACGATAGTTTCGATATTAGCGCTGCATTCGCCGACTATACCGTCGCGGGCGAATGTATAATCAGAGGGTGAAAATATACCCGACTGGGCATACATGGTATCACTGCGGGGTACATGAGTAAGGTTACCGACGGTGCCTGATATAACTGTGTAAATTTCGTTTTCTACAGCGCGGGCCTGGGCGCAGTAGCGCACGCGCAGGTAACCCTGACGGTCGTCGGTACAAAACGGAGTAAAGATAATT